>JAADDC010000076.1 GCA_013154145.1 Candidatus Iainarchaeum sp.
GGCGCCCCCCTCCTCGGCGGGTGAGCTGTTACGCACTCCTTAGAGGATGGCTGCTTCTAAGCCTACCTCCCCGCTGTCTCAGGAGGGGGACATCCTTTGATGCACTTAGCCGGCACTTTGGGGCCTTAACCCGGGTCTGGGTTGTTCCCCTCTCGGAACGGAAGCTTACCCCCCGTCCCCTACTCCGCCCGTCTACGGAGTCCGGCGGTTTGGAGTTTGACGGGGCTGGTGGGGATATTCTCCCCGTGCCAGCCCAGTCAGTAGCTCTACCCACCGGACAACCTCAGGGCGGGCTAGCCTGAGGGCTATTTCGGCGGGGGCCCGCTATCGCCCGGCTCGACTGGTCTTTCGCCCCTAGCCCTGCGGTCACCCGAGGGGTATAGACCACCACCGGTATCGGGCCTCCACGGGCCTGTTGGCCCGCTTCACCCTACCGCGGGCTAGATCGCCGGGCTTCGGGTCTCACCCGAGTGACTTCGGGCCCTTTTGGGACCCGGTCCCCTCACGGGGAAACCCCCGCTGCGGGACACTCGGTTTCCCTGCGCCTCCGGGGCTGACCCCCTTAAGCTCGCCACTCGGGTGAACTCCCCGGCCAGTGATTCATGACTGACGGTGCGACGGCGGTATCCCCGGTCGTACCACCGGGTCTCCCCGGCTTCCTTCCCGGGGATTGCCCTTTCCCGCCGCACCTCGTATCCCCGGCTGGTTTCAGGCTCTTTTCACCGGGGTACCACCCCTACTTTTCAGCTTTCCCTCACGGTACTCGTGCGCTATCGGACTCGGGGAGTATTTAGCCTTGGGGGCGAGTTTCCCCCAGCTTCCCGAGCGAGTCCCAACGCCCGGTACTCGGGGAACCGGGGACTCTCCCCCACGGTTACGCCTACGGGGCTGTCACCCTCTGCGGCCCCGGACTTCCACCGGAGTTCGGCTTCCCGTGGTCGGGAGTAACCCCGGCCCGGCTCACCCCACATCCCCCGAAGGTCATCCCTCCGGGGTTCGGTTTGGGCTGTGCCGCTTTCGGTCGCCCCTACTCACGGCATCGCGATTGCTTTCTTTTCCTCCGGGTACTAAGATGTTTCAGTTCCCCGGGTTCCCGCGGGTTCTCCCCGCAATTCGGCGATCCCCGGTTCTAAGGCTGCATGCGCCTCGCCGGGGCGTATCGCCGCTTGCCACGGCCTTCGTCGGCTCCCGAGCCGAGCCATCCACCAGCCGGGTTGGCCTGCACCCTCGGCCCGTTTGATCCCCCATGGGCGGCGTCATTCGATCGTCCGCCACTTCCCCCAGGATGAGCGTCATCCTGAGGTGCATCAGGTAAGCAACGGTTAATGTGGTAGAGAAGCTTTTTAAGTGTTGTGATCGGGAGGGGTCGTTGTGGAGCCCTTAGTTTTGCCGGCGATAGACGTAACATTTTAGCGCTCTACCCTTTATAACGATGTAATACACAAATATCTTTGTGATATCGGGCGCCGCGCTGGAGCTCTTGAAGGAGTGGTACAGGCAGTTCAGGTACTGGCCCCTGGCCGTCGCCCTCCTGCTCGTGGGGCTGAGCATCTTCCTGGGAGCACACCCCGAGGCGGCCACCGTCTACCCGACTACCCCCCTCTCGTGGATAGCCGTCGCCCTCCTTCTTTTAACTTTCACCTATTACCTCTACACCCACACCCTGTGGATCAGTGAGGTGGTGGGCCACCACAGGGGAAGGATACTGGAGGAACATCTGCTAAGTTTTGTGAAGGTCTTCCTCTTCTTCGTCTTGATGAGCCTGCTGAGCTTCGCCCTCATAAAGATGAACTACCCCTGGATGGCCCTGCTCCTCTGGGTATTACTCTTCCTCTACCCATTTGCCGTTATTGTGGACGACGTGGGTGAGGTGGACAACCTTTTGAGCAGTATCGACGCCTGGCGCAGGAACCCCGGCGTGCTCCTGGAGTTCTTCCTGGTGGGCTCCGTCCTACTCCTGACGGCCTTTTACCTGGAGGCGGCCCTGGGCTGGCCCGGGGTCTTTCTCTCCATCTTCCTCACACTGTTCTTCACCATTCCCTTCCTTACTACGCTGCTGGCCCTGGCCTATCTCCTGAGGTACCCCCTCACCCGCCGGGCCCTACTCTCCTAAAATCCTGAAGTCCGAGAAGACGTCCAGTACCCTGTCCCTTTCCTCCACCCTCTCCAGTCCTTCCAACCTCACGTAGAGGTTGCCGGCCTTCACAAAGTCCTTCTTCTTCTCCTGATACTCCTCGAGGCCGCCGGCGATCTCCTCGAGCCTGTGGAGGTAGTTGGAACTGTGGAGGACGATCTTCTCCACGTTCACGGTCACCAGGTCCAAAACCCTTCGCTCGGGGACCCGTCCGAAGGAGTAGACAGGGACGTCGGAGCGAATAACCCCTTCCAAGTTCTCCGTGGACCAGAGTATGGCCCCGGCGGCCCTGGAAAGACTCTTGAGGACGGAGAGGTGTGCTTCCTCCAGGAAGGGTGGCACGTAGATGGAGGGTCTGTCCACGAAGGGAGACTCCATGAGGTACCGGGTGAGGCCCTCGAACCAGCGCTCGGGCTCGGAGACGCGGGTGTAGTAGGTCTGGGCGAAGGGCACGAAGGGGTTGTAGAGCCCACCGATGTCCACGAATCCATCAAAGAGGGCCTCGGCCACGGGCTTCGGGAGCAGGAACATCACGGAGTACTGGAGGAATATCCTGCCGGCCACCCGCTTCACCAAGTCCTTGCTCCCCTTCTTCACCATCACCAGCAGGTCGTGAACTGGAACACCAAGCCTCAGGTACCTCTTGTAGGCGTCCTCCATGCCGTACTCGATGAGGCGGATGAGGGCCAGCTCCCTCACGAGGGAAGAAGTGATGAGTCCCAGCTCCGTCTCCCTGATCTTCTCCTCCACTTCCCTGGCTATTTTTTCAGCCAATGACTTGGATATGCCCGTCTCCTTGGTGAGGGACTTGACGATGCGGTCCCGCCTGAAGGGCTCCCTCCTGAGATCCGTCCTCCAGACGACGAGGCTCATCTCCCTCCTGAATTCCTCTGCCAGCTCGGGGTTAATTTTCTTAAGTAGCTCGTAGATGTCCTCCTCCGTGGCTTCGGGAGGCAGTTGCTCCAGGAGGTAGGCGATCTCCACGGGCGTGGCGCCCAGCTCACTGAGCTTCGAGAACACCGTCAGCATCTTGGGGTTAATGCCCACGTGCCTATTTAGGAAGGCAAATGATATAAAGGATGAGCGGTTAGTAATGTTAACTATGATGGAGCTGGATTCAGTGGACCTCAAGATACTGCGCCTGCTTCTCCAGGATGGAAGGACCTCATACGCTCAAATAGCCAAGGAAACGAAGCTCTCGGACGTGGCCGTCAAGAAGCGCGTGGAGAAGCTCATGAGCCGCGGCGTCATCAAGAAGATAACCGCCATCCTTGACAGGGAAAAGCTGGGCCTCAGGTACACCTTCTTCATCCAGCTGAGGGTGGATCCCTCGGAGATCTACATGGTCTACAGGAAGCTGGCCTCGCTCCCCAACGTCTTGGAAGTCTACGTGGTGGCCGGCGAGTTCCCCATCATCGCCAAGGCCGTGGGTGAGAGCGTGGAGGACCTCAAGCGCATGATCAGCGAGATAGGAAAGATAGATGGCGTTCTGGACGTCAAGACCTCCGTGGTCCTGGAGGGAACCGAGAAGGAGATCAGCATACCCTCAAAGATCGGTCAGAGGGTGCTGGGATGATACTCATACTGGCTGAGAAGACCAAGGCCGGCCGCAGGCTGGCCGAGATCCTCTCGGGAGGGAGATATAAAACTTTGAAGAGCGGCAAGCTCACCTACTTTCTCTTCTCCAAGGACGGCAAGGATTACATGGTGGTCCCCCTCAGGGGGCACGTCATCGACGTGGACTTCCCCAAGGAGTACAGCCGCTGGTCCCTGAAGGGACTGAAGGAGCTTACGGAGGCGCCCGTGGTCCAGAGGGTGACCTTCTGGGACGTCATCAAGTTCCTAAAATCCATAAGGGACAGGGTGGAGGGCGTCATTGTGGCTACGGACGCCGACAGGGAGGGGGAGGCCATCGGCCTGGAGGTGGTGGACTACCTTTTCAGGGACAAGCCCGTGGCCCGGGCCTGGTTCTCTTCCCTGACTCCCTCGGAGGTGAGGCGCGCCTTCTCGAACCTGCTAAAACCCCGGAGAAGCCTCGCGGAGGCGGCCTTTGCCCGGCGGGATGTGGACCTCCTCTGGGGGGCCGTCCTCACCCGGGCCCTCTCTCTCACCTCCGGCCGCAGGGGCAAGAACTTCCTCTCGGTGGGGAGGGTACAGACCCCCACCCTGGCGCTCATTGTGGAACGGGAACGGGAAATACGGAACTTCGTCCCCGAGCCCTACTGGATCCTGAAGGTGAGGTTCCCCTCCTTCTGGGCAGAGCATCCAAAGAAGATCAAGGAGGAGAGGCTGGCCAAGGAAATGGCGGAGAAGGTGAAGGGGAAAAAGGGGGTGGTGAAGAGCTTCAAGAAGGGAGAAAAGAAGGTTCCCCGGCCCGTGCCCTTCGACACCACCACCTTCCTCTCGGAGGCCAGCAAGCTGCTGGGAATTCCTCCCAAGGAAGCCCTGGACATCGCCGAGGACCTCTACATGAGCGGCCTCATCTCCTATCCCCGCACGGACAACCAGACCTATCCTCCGGACCTCCCCTTCTCTTCGATCCTTCAAAAACTGTC
>JAADDC010000050.1 GCA_013154145.1 Candidatus Iainarchaeum sp.
CTCCCGCCACGACCTGAGCCGCCTGAACTTCAAGATCCGCTTCGACGAGGCCATAGAGGAGTTCGTTGAGTCCCTGAGGAAGAAGAAGCCTGTGGTGTTCATGGGGGACTTCAATGTGGCCCACACAGAGAAAGATCTGGCCCGCCCCAAGGAAAACGAAGGTAACCCGGGCTTCACTCAGGAGGAGCGCGACTGGATAGACCGCTTTCTCAAGAAGGGATGGATAGACACCTTTCGGTACTTACATCCCGATGTCACGGACATGTACACGTGGTGGAGCTACCGCACGAGGGCAAGGGAAAGGAACATTGGCTGGCGCGTGGACTACATCCTCATATCGGAGGAGCTGCTCCCCAAGCTCCGGGCCGCCTGGATCTACTACAACACCTACGCCTCGGATCACGTGCCCACGGTGGCAGAGCTGGATCTTTAGGCCACGAACCTCCGGCCCATTCTCTTCCAGACGTCCCTGGGGAAGTGGACGTGGATCACTCTCCTGCCGTTTTCCTTTACGGCGGTTCTCCTGAACGTCCTGGCCGGGAAGCCCAGCAAACGGATTAGTTCCCTGCTCCGGAATATGCGTCTCTCGATGACCCTCCTGTTCCAGTTGTAAAAGAAGTTGAACTTGTCGTAGCTGTTGTCTAGGTAGCTGTGCCGGCCCATGGCCCTCTCCAGGGCGTCCGTGAGGGCAAGGGAGAAGGCCCAGTAGACCTTGAGGTGCTCCTTTCTTCTGGAGAGGGGTGACCAGGTTCCACCGAAGCTGTATCCAAAGGACCTCATCTGATCCGCAATTAACTGGGGGTAGAGAACAGCCCATATGCCCTGTATGGCTGAACCCCTGTTTTCCGTGACGATGTCCGCGGTGGGGATGAAAACCTCCTCTTCCTCCTCGGCCCCCGCGTAGGAGAGTATAGTTTCCTTGTACTCCCCTTGGAGTTCGGCACCTCTCTTGTCAGCGAGGATCAGCGGAATCATCTGTATCTTCTCTTCTCTTGCGGCCTCCAGGAAGCCGGCGGCGGAGCGACCGCTGATGGCCGTGTCGACGTAAACGAGGGTGGCGTCTCCCGCCGAGAAGCGGGCGTACTCGTCTGCCAGCCAGCCATTCCCCTCCATCCGGAGGAGTTCCAAGAAGCTACGCAAGAGGGGAGCTTCCCGCTCTCCCCTGAGAAGATACGAAAGTAGCTTCACGCTACCCCTCTTCAGCCCCTTGAATAGTCTTTCGCCGTCCTCGAAGACCTCCCTCTGGGAGGGAGAGAGGTACTGGGGGATGATGGAATTCCTGCCCGTGTCGGCGGTGGAAGGAACCGGTAGAACCCGGACGACGGTCCTCCTCACGAAGGGACCAAAGAGGGAGCGGGCAAGCCTGAGGGGATGCTGCATCTGATACCTTCCGATGAAGCGGAGGCTGTAGAGGGCGGAGGCCACGGGCATGAAGGCCCCACGGGTGGGAGCCACAATGATGACCTCTTTCTTTTCCTTTTCGGCCTCCTTGATGATCTTGTCAAGGCGCTCGGCGAGCTCCACCACACCCTTAGCAAAACCCAGTATGCTTTTCTTGGAGATGCCCATGCTCAGAATGGTGCTCGTGGTGTTTAAAAGGGCTGGCGTAGGAGCGGAAAAAGTAGCGGGGGGTGGATTTGAACCACCGACCTCCGGGTCTCACAGGGCACCGCCCGCATAAATGAATTTTTAAGTTAAATTTAAAAGAAATGCTAGCTCGTCTTTTCTTTTCCCTGCGAAAATACCCTTTCCACCTACTCTTATACCTGGTGAGAATCCAAGTATCTTAAAGAATCTTTTTATCTGATCCCTCTTTCTTATCAGGACGGAGATCGATCTACGGTCGATAGAGGCGTTCAAACCTATTTTTGTGTGTAACGAAGCTAACGATTTCAGAAGCTCAAAATCTTTTTGTCTGGCTCTTAGCTTTACGCTCTTACGGTCTACAGATACTCCTCCTTCATCGTCCCAGAATGCTCTTAACGTTAATAACACTTCCAAACATGTTAAATCTCCGCTATATATCCTGGCAATGTCCTCTTTTATGTTGAGAAAAGCGCGCTTACTGTAAAGTTCCAACTCCCACACACCATTCGGTTTCAACCTTTTATAAGGAGCCTTGTAATACGTTTTCATGAGCCTTTCTACCCTGTGAACAAGTACACTATTCTTATTGGAGTAACCAACAACGTACTTGCCTTGCTTCTTATATAACCACCCGTCAAATAGAACGTGGGCTGAAAGTAGGATGTGCATAGAAAGTAAAGGTAGTGGGGGGTTAAAGGGGGCGGTGCCCCTATGAGCCCGGCGAGCACTCCAGGCTGCTCCACCCCGCTGTTTCAACCCCCCGAAGAAGGATAGGCCAGAAAGGTTTAAAAAGAGCGGGAGGGAAAGGAGAACCGTCCAGTCCTAACAGCCCTTCCCTTCTTTTAAAATTCCACTCCACGCTCTTAATCTACAATGCGCGGTGACATAGGGATCTCCACGCTCATTATCTTCATCGTCATCGTCCTCATAGCCACCGTTGCCGCCATCGTGCTTCTCAATGCCGCCAACTCCCTGAAGAATCAGGCCCAGATCACCCAGCAAGAATCCCAGGCCAAGTTCGCCCGCAGACTGGAAATCCTCTCCATCTACGGCTTCGTGGACAAGAACGCCAACTCCCCCACCTACAACCGCATCAAGTACCTGCGCATCACCGCCCGGGTGCCCAGCGGCGGCGAGTACGTGGACCTCACCAACACGGTTCTCGAGTTCTCCACTGGCAACGTGATCAAGACGGCCACCTTCATCGACGCCGGCGACGCCGACAACAACACCCCCGGCGACCCCTGTGAGAAGACGGATCAGCGGGTCTGGGAGATCATCACCACGGGCGTGTGGATAGAGCTCGGCAAGAGCGACGCCTACTATCGTTTCAACAACGGCGACTACTACACGGTGGCCTGGGTGCTCTGCAACGGCGAGACGGACGACACGATGGTCTTCCCCGGTCAGCTGATAAACATCTACTACGCTCCGCCCGACGGGCTGCTTCCCGAGGAGCAGGTGAGGATCGCCCTCATCGTCAACAAGGGCGGAAAGACGGAGGTGGAGTTCACCGTCCCCGACGTCTTCCGGGGATCCGTCGTGAAGCTCTACCCACCATAAACTTAAATCCACCTTTG
Source organism: Candidatus Iainarchaeum sp. (assembly GCA_013154145.1). Taxonomy (GTDB): domain Archaea; phylum Iainarchaeota; class Iainarchaeia; order JAADDC01; family JAADDC01; genus WANZ01. The sequence goes on from JAADDC010000050.1 coordinate 3,168, forward strand.
CCCATCTTTTCCCGATGGCTAAAAAGATGAAGCCCGCCCAGGTCACGCTGCTTCTCTCTAAGCATCCCCATCTCAGGGAGCACGTGGCCAAGTTTACCCGCGAGTACGGCCGCCCCGAGTTCTACGAGGAGCTGGACCGCTCCCTCGCTTCCCTGAGGGACCCAAACCTCATTTATCAGATAGACGAGGACGTCTTCGTTCACGTTTACAGGGATAGAAAGAGCGGGGAGCTCATGTACCACCTGGTGGAGCCCCAGATTGAAGCCCCGGAGATATACGAGAAGGTGCTCAACAAGATCACAGAACTGGCGGCGGAGGTCTCTGCCCACGAGCCGAGCCCCGAGATACTGCGCTCTCTGGCCGAGAAGGCCTTCGAGGAACTGAGGTTAGACAAGTCCCTCTTCGACGCCGTTTACTTCAACCTCGTGAAAAACATCGTGGGATACGAGAAGTGGGACAGCTTCTTCAAGGATCCTTACCTTGAGGACCTCCGGAACGCCAGGACCATCACCTACGTGGTCCACAAGGTCTGGGGAAATATGAGGACCAACGTGGAGTTCGAGAGCCTGGAAGAGGTGGACGAATTTGCCTTTCGCTTGGGGTTGAGAATGAACAAGCGCGTGAGCATCACGAACCCCATCGTGGACGGTATATTGCCCGAGAATCGCTCCAGAGTAAACATCATCTACGGAACGGAGGTTTCCAAGGAGGGGACGGCCATATCCATCCGTCTGGTGGAGAAGGAGCCCATGAGCGTCATATCCATCATGGACCTTGGCACCGCCTCCCCCGAGCTCATGGCCTACCTCTGGTTAGCCATCGAGAATGGCATGAGCGTGTTCTTCTGCGGTCCAACGGCGTCGGGCAAGACCACCACCATGAGGGCGGTGTCGGCCTTCATCAAGCCCGACGCCAAGATCTACTCCGTGGAAGACACCCCCGAGCTATACGTGCCCCACAAGAACTGGCAGGCCACCGTGGCCAAGGAAGGCAGGGCTGACATGTTCGACCTCCTGAAGGCTGCCCTGCGATCGAGGCCAGACTACATCATCGTGGGTGAGATCCGCGGAAAGGAGGGCAACATAGCCTTCCAGGCAATGCAGACGGGCCACCCGGTGATGTCCACCTTCCACGGCGGCGACATCAAGAAGATCATCCAGAGGCTCAGCGGACCGCCCATCAACATCCCCCTCCCCTACATTACCAACCTCAACGTGGTGGTCATACAGCGCTCTTTTAGGAGGGGGCGGCGCATCGTCCGCCGGGTGGTGGCCGTCTACGAGATCGAGGGATATCAAGAAGGAAAGGGCATCATGACCCGTATGGTCTTCCGCTGGGATCCCCTCTACGATAAAATCGAGTTCCTGGGCCGCTACAACTCCTACATCCTCGAGAAAAAGATCGCCCTCTTCAAGGGCTACGCGGATCCCCGGAAGATATACGAGGATCTGGATGAGCGGGCAGCCGTGCTCCGGGAAATCCAGAAGCGGGGCATAAAGCGCTACATGGACGTGTTTGACCTCATCAAGAAGTACTACTACTTCGGCGTAGAGGGGCTCCCCTTCCCGGTGGTGAGGGAATGAAGCTGAAACACGAGGAGCAGGCCTTCCAGGAGGCCATGGCCCGGAATCCCCACCTGAGGAAGTACGTGGAAGAGCTCATTAGAAAGTGGAAGAAGCCCATCTACGTCACGGAGATTCCCCTTGACCTAAAGGTAGCCATTATGGACGAGATCAATGTGATATACCCGGTGGGGGAGCCCTACTTCGTCCACATTAGGAAGAAGCACGGCGAGGACCCCATGTACATCGCCATCCAGCCCGAGTACAGCAAGGAAGACCTGGAGTATTTCAGGAAGCTCTACGAGAAGATCACCCGGCGGGTTTCCCTCATGGAGACGGTCCCCAAGACCCAGGACGAGTTCATAAACCTCCTCATCGAGCTCACAGAGAAGATCGTCTACACGAGGAGGGACTGGCTCTGGCCCTTCTACGAGTGGATACTGGGGAAGGTGTACATCCCCGAAGAAAGGAAAAGGGTCATCAGGGAGCTGCTCATCAGGGAGCTGGCCCAGTACTCCATGATCGAGGTGTTCATGAGGGATCCCTACATTGAGGACATCTCCTGTGTGGGGACGCACCCCATATGGATAGTCCACAAGATCTTTGGCTCCATGGAGACCAACGTGGCTTTCAAGGACGAGGAGGAACTGGAAGATTTCATTTTCAGGCTCACGGAGCTGCTCAACCGGCCCGCCACGGAGGTTCGGCCCATCGTGGACGCCGCCATGCCCGACGGTAGCAGACTGAACGTCATCTACTCCAAGGACATCTCCATCAGGGGGTCCTCCTTCACCATCAGGAAGTTCACCAAGGTGCCCATCTCCATCACACAGCTTATCAAGTGGAACACCCTCTCCGCGGAGGAGGCCGCCTACTTCTGGCTGGCCATACAGGCGGGCTCCTCGGTGTTTATCTGTGGCGAGACGGCCGCCGGAAAGACCACCACCCTCAAGGCCCTCACTACCTTCATTGAGCCCCGGGCGAGGATATTCTCCGTTGAGGACACGCCCGAGATTTACGTGCCCCACAAGAACTGGGTGAGGACCATCACCGCCGAGGGTAAGGCGGACATGTTCGACCTCCTGAAGGCTGCCCTGAGGGCTCGCCCCGACTACATCATCGTGGGTGAGATCCGTGGCGCCGAGGGCTACGTGGCCTTCCAAGCAATGCAGACGGGCCACCCGGTGATGTCCACCTTCCACGCGGGCAGCGTCAATTCCTTCATCCGCAGGATATCTGGACCTCCCATAAACGTGCCCAAGGAGTACATCCCCAACGTCCAGATCGTGGCCATACAGCAGTCCGTCATGAGGGAGGGGAAGAAGTACAGGCGCATGATCAGCATCTCCGAGATCGAGCGGTACCACCCGCCCACGGGAAGCATCGTCACGAGGGAGTCCTTCGCCTGGGACCCGGTGACGGATACGCACCAGTTTAAGGCCTGGTACAACTCATATGTGTTGGAGGAGATCGTGGCGCCGACGCTGGGCATGAGCAAGGAGGAGGTGTACCACGAGCTGAAGGTGAGAGCAGCGGTGCTACAGGAAATGGTCAACAGAGGGTTCTTTGACTACTTCAAGGTCTACGAACTGGTCTCCCGCTACATAGAGTTTGGCCTGGAGGGATTGCCCTTCACGGTGGTGGTGGAGTAATGGACGTGGAAAAGTACATACACGCCCTGGGCGTTTCGAGCCTGAGGGAGCTGGTATTCTACGTGTTCTTAGTGTGGCTTGTGGTCTTCATTGCCCTGGAGATCATCCTCTACCCCTTCGTGGAGCTGGGCATCATCACGCTGGACATGCTCATAAAGTTACTTCCCGTGGTCTTCGTCCTCTCCTTCTTCATAGCCGTGGGATCCATCACCATCCCCATGGCCATCAAGCGGGAGGACATCGTCAAGAACTTCCCCTTCTTCGTGGTGTTCTTCGGATCCATGACCACCGCCAAGGCCAACTACGACGAGTTCTTCAAGACGCTGGCCAAGACGGAGGAATACGGCGAGATATCCAAGGAGATGAACAGGCTGTATCACCTGGCCCGGGACTGGAAGTTAGGGTACTCCAAGGCCTGTAAGGTGGTGGCCGACACGACACCGGCCCCCATCTTCTCCAACTTCCTCTCGAGGCTGTCCCAGGTGGTGGAGTACGGTGAGGACCTGGTCTTCTTCTTCAAGACCCAGTTCAAGGACATACTTAGGGATATCCAGATGACGTACCAGGAGGCCGTTTACAAGATCTCCACCGTGGCCACACTGTTCTCCGCCCTCTTCGTGGCGGTGGCCTTCATCCTTGCCTTCTTGGCCATGATGCCCATATTCTTCCCCATCCCGCCGGAGGTAATCTACTTTGCCTTTGTGGGGGGAACGGTACTCTTGGACATCGTCATACTGGCCATGGCCAGGTCCTCCGTTCCGCCGGACAAGCTGGCCAACGACGCGCCGGACATAGCCCCCGAGCACCTGACGGCCATACTCTCCGCCGCCGTGGGCATCTCCGTGGCACTCCTCATCTTCCTGCTGGCCAATCTCCTGGGGCTGGAGCCCATCATGCAGGTGGCCCTCACGACGGTGCCCCTCATTGTCCCCGCCTACTACGCCTGGAAGGCGGAGAAGATCATCAGGACGAGGGAACAGTCCTATTTACCCTTTATCCGCACTCTTGGGGAGCTGGTGTCCATAAGGGAGGGGGCCATCATCCCCGTCATTCGTAGGCTAAGGAGACACGTTTACCCCGGCATGAACGAGGCTCTGGAACGACTCTACAGGCGTTTGGCCATCACCCGCAACGTCTACTACGCCTTCAAGCTATTCTCCAAGGAGCTGGGCTCCGCCATCCTTTCCAAGTTCAACGAGCTCTTCATAAAGACGCTCTACGCCGGCGCAGATCCCAAGATGGTGGGCAGCATCATAGGCGACCAGCTCCACACCATCCTCGACGCCCGAAAGCTCAGGCTGCAGGTGGCGGCGGGCGCAAGGGGCACCATCTACGGCACCTACTGGGGCGTGGCGCTGGGTGTTTTTCTGGCTGTCAAGGCCATAGCTGCCATGTTTTTGCTATTCCAGGACGTCCTCGGGGGTCTCGGGACGGACGTGCTGGGCATCATCCCCTTCTTCAACTTCAACGTGGACCTGAGGCCCATGGTTGACATCCTGGTGTACGTCTTTGCCATCCAGGCGGCCTTCCTGGCCATCCTCATCAAAATCCTTGACGGCGGACTGAAAGTGGGGGCCATAGTCCACTACGTGATACTGATTCTCGGTCTGATGGGCGTTTACTACGTCACGGACATCATCCTGGCCTTCATACTGCCCTCTGCCCAGGGAGCGGTGGTCATTACCCCAGGAGGGTAGTAAAAAGGGCCGGAATCGCCGGGCCCGCTTTAAAAGCGTCGAGGACCGAAATCTTATGGATGAGATCTCAGCAGGGCATAGGCACCATTCTCATTCTCATAGCCATAGTCCTCGCGTCGGTGATAGCGGCCTATTTGCTCATTCAGACGGCGGACCAGCTGAAAACCAAGGCCATGAACCTCCAGAGGGAGCACGAGCAGATGATCGTGGACAGGGTGCTCATAAAGGAGGTGAAGGGCGTCGTCGGGGACTGTGGCGGCGAGCAGTGCGTCACCTACCTCCTGATCAAGCTCATGCTGGCACCGGGTGCCAACCCCTTGGATCTTAGGAAGCTCCTCATGAGCTTCACCACCAACGACATGGCCCTTCAGGGTATTACCTACGTGCCCCCCGAGGACCTGTACCAGTACTCGGACAAGAACAGCCTCGTCATTGTTCACAACCTTGTCCTCGACGATAACGTCTCCCCCTATCCGGCGTGCAGGGCCACGCTCATCAACGTCATGAACGAGCTGGCCACCTTTGGCTACGACTACGCCTACGACATCGCCTTCTTGGCGGAGGCCCTGGACCCCTTCAGCGACAGCGGCGACGTCCGTAGCGGAACCTTTTACACAGCCCTCTGGACGGACTGCTACGACAAGGGAGACACCCAGATGCTCCTGCCAAACCAGGAAATCATCGTGTTCTACAAGCCAAAGCGACCCCTCAACCCATCGGAGCCCTTTACCATCGAGTTCGGGACGGCGCAGGGATACTCCACGGCCATGGAGCTCCTGGTTCCGCGAGGATTTGAAGGAAGGGTTGTGACCATCTATCCCTGAGGAGGTGAAAGGATGTTTGACTTCCTGGGCTTCGGCAAGAAAAAGGAAGAGGAGAAAGGGGGTGCAGCCCCCAAGCCCGCCATCACCCTGGCCTCGCCGGGGGCGGTCACCGTGACGCCGCCCCAGCAGGCAGGGGCCCTCACCACGTCCGAGGGCAGGGAGATCAGCGCCGTGGTAGAAGACCTTGAAAAGGAGGTGGAGCGCCTCAAGGATTCCCTCAACGTGGTCAAGGAGAGCCTCAAGAGCCTCAACGCGAAGCTGGAGGAGATTGAAAAGACGCTGGGTCAGCTGGCCTCCATCTACGAGATCGTCATGAACCAGCTGAACCCCTTCCTGGACGAGGACGAGAAGGCCCTCCCGGTGAGGGGACCCAGGGTGGTGAAGGAGCAGGAGCCGACCACCACCCAGAAGAACATCGAGAAGAAGGAGAACACCGAGAACAGCATCAAGGTGAGTCCGGCGATGGAGAGCGCTGAACAGACTCAGCGCTCCGACGTGGTGCTCCCCTACATCGACGTCACAAACCCCAAGGTCATAGAGGTGGTCATAGACTGGGTCAAGTTCATGGTGGAGAAGGTGGGGCACAGTGGCATCGAGGAACTCCTTCGCTACTACGTGGACATCCGCTGGATCTCCGAGGAGGTGGCAGAGATACTCAAGCGCTACGCCGACGGCATAAGGGTGGACATCGAGCCCGAGGTGGACGTGGTTCAGCTGGATCCCGAGGACCACGCCAAGAGTCTGGAGTACATCCTCACCATCAAGGAGCTCATGAGCCGGTGAGCCAATGATCTACTCCATTGAGCTGGAAAGGGACGAGCTGGGACGCCGCCTCGGCGGCGGCATCATGGCCGGCACCATCACCATCATGGAGGGACCCGATGGCAGTGGAAAGAGCGTCCTCTCCCAGCGCTTCACCTACGGACTGCTGGAAAACGGTCACACGGTGACCTACATCTCCACGGAACTCTCCACCAAGGACTTTATCCGCCAGATGCAGAGCCTCGGCTACAACATCCTCAAGTACCTGATCTCCCGGCGCCTCCTCTTTTTCCCCGTTTTTCCGCCCTCCGCCCGGAAGATACGGGAGAAGAAGGACCTCATAGAGCGGCTCATGCGGGCCGAGTTCCTCTTCGCCCATGACGTCACCATCGTGGATGGCCTCAACCTCATGATACCCGACGGGACGCTCCCCGAGGAAACGCTCTTTCGCTTCGTCAACTTCCTCAAGAAGGTCACCCAGAAGGGCAGGAGCGTGGTGCTCACCTACGACCCGGACACGCTGGACACGAAGGTAGTCGAGACGCTGCGAGAGGTGGCCGACAACTACCTGGAATTAAAGTCCGAGGTGGTAGGCGACGACATAAAAAACGTCATCTACGTCCGCCGCTGGAAGTCCGAGCGGGAGGTCACGAAGGTCATTAAGTTCCGCGTGGAGCCCAAGTTCGGCATCGTCATAGATATCTCGGCCTTCGCTATATGAACCAGGGTGGCACCTGCAGGACTTCGTCCTTTTTCTTCAGGGGGCCAAGGTAAACGACAATGGCTCTCTTTCCCTCCTCTGTAAAGCGATGTAAAAGCCTCGAACGGCGCTTCTTGGTTTTTACCTCGAGGGCGAAGTCCCTTCCAACGAAGTCCACTTCACCCCCGTTCTTGCGATAATAATAGATCTCCCCGAAGCGCTCCTTCAACGCCCTCGCCACGTAGTTCTCGAGGATCTTTCCGCGGTCGGCCCTGAGCTCCAAGGGCCTGAAGTCCCTCAATAGCCAGTTGTAAATCCCCGCGTCATAAAAATAATACTTTCTCTTCTTTCTCAGGCTGCTCGGGAGGGGTGAATAGGGCCTGACGTCAAAGATGACGAAAGTTTCCTTCATGAGGGAGAGGTAGTGCTCCACTGTGTGGTAGCTGATGCCCAGGGTGGAGGCCACGCTGTTCTTGGAAAGGGGGGAGCCCAGAGAGTGGGCCACGAGCCGGAGGGTAGCGAGGAAGGCCTCTCTGGAGCGCACGCCCAGCTCGGCCACCACGTCCCTGTCGAGGTAATTGTCCAGGATCAGTAAGAGTATCTCTTCCTTTTCCTCGCGCTTCACGACCTCGGGGTAGCCACCGAAGCGGACGTACTCCCTCCAGAGCAACTCCAGTCCGGGATGCTCCCTGAAGGGTGGCTCGCCGTCACCACTCCACACCCAGTCCCGGATGGCCCTGTACTGCTCCAACAGTCCCTCGTCCTTCCACCAGATGAACTCCTCGAAGCTCAGGGGAAGTAAGACCAGCCTCGCGGCCCGCCCAACCAACTCCCCACTCACCTTCACCTTCACGTCGAAGGATCCGCTCCCCGACGCCACGAAGCGCACGCCCCGGTCGTGGAGTAACTTGAGGACGCGTCCCGCGTCCCTTATCCTCTGGGCCTCGTCCACGAAGAGAAGCCCACTCCTCTTAGAAAGCAACATTTCCCGGGCTCCGGGTTCCTCGGCGTTGACGAAGCTACCACCCATTTTTCTGTGAAGGTGTTTCAAGAGGGTGGTCTTGCCACTCTGCCGGGGCCCCACGATAACGACGGATTTGTCCATCTGCAGGTATCGGTCCACCTCGGTCTCCAGCAACCTCGGCCTGTAATCCACGGAAAGATGTGAAGCAAACTGCATAAAAATGCAGGTTAGCAAAAATGTTAACTAAGTGTTTTCTGCACCACACTGCAGAAAAACGGTGGTTAAGTTCTGCACCTTGTTAACAAAAACAAGAAGAAAAAAGAGGGGTTTTGGGCTTCACTTCAGCAGCACGATCTGGCCTGCCTGCAGCACCTCTGGTGCGTAGCCGGTGATCACCAGGTCCTGGGTGTAGGGTGCCCTGAGGATGATGGTCCAGTCCTCACCCTCGTTCAGTGCCTGGGGCAGGCTGATGGCGATGGTGTAGAGCTCACCAGCCTCCACGTACCTGTCGGGCGTTGCCTCTGCAGCCTGGGACCTGTTGATGACCACGTAGAAGTTGCCGTCTGCCAGCGCAGCGGCGGTGCCGTTCACGAGGAACGGCGTGGTGGTTGCCAGGGCTGCAGTGTTCAGCTCAACGTTGTCGTCGTTGTACTTGTACTCGCCGTAGACGGTACCACCGGCTGCCTGCCAGATGGTGGTCACGTCGTAGAGGTCAATGGTGCCAGAACCGGGGGCCAGCTCGATGCTGAACATCACGTACTCCACGTTGCCGTCGTCCACGGTGGTCAGACCCTCCACGGTCCTCGCGCTGAAGCCGTAGGTGGACTTCTCCATGGTCTTGTTGGCCACTGCCAGGGACTTGGACTGGAGCGCGTTGGTGGTGCTAACCAGAACGAAGCTGGCCAGTGCTGCCGTAATCACCAGTGCTATAAAGATAACCAGGGTTCCGATTGCCTGCTGTCCCTTCATCTTTATCCCTCCATCCGTTTTATGGTCAATAGAAAATACTTTGCCTTCCTTAAAAAGGTTCGGCCGTCGTAGCGGCCTTTTTACCGATCAAAGGGTAGTTACATCAGGAGCCGACCACGACGATGCTCAGGGTGTTGCTGCTCCGGTTCTGTTCTCTCAGGAGCACGGGCACCCTCATGACGTAGTCACAGCTGCCGTCGCCGTAGGAGCACGGAGCATCCCAGTTGACCTCCGTGACGATGACGATGGGCTGGTTGCCGTCGAAGCTCGTTCCTGCGTAGCCGATGCCCACGGGCCAGTTGTCCTCGTAGATGACGGGCATAGTTACCGCTCTTCCGGCTATGAGGAAGGTGTAGGTGGCGTCGACGACGCCGTCCCCGTCGCTGTCAAAGGTCCTTTCCAGGGAGTCCCAGCTGCCCGCCATGTTCAGGACGAGGTCCGCGAGTCTTATGTCGTTGATGTCCATGCCGTTGATGAGGGCCGGATCCACAGAGAGGTCCGAGTCGTAGGCGAGGACCGCCATCTGGGATCCACCCCTCCAGATGTAGTAGGCGTAGGAGGAGGCCCCGAGCACGGCCTCGGCGTTCACCTCTCCGTAAACTACGGCCCAGGAGTGAACGTTCAGCTCGAGGGAAAGGACGTTGTCCGCCTCGTTCTCCTCGGAGACGCTGCCGTCCGGGTCGGCAATGACGCTCACCTTGTAGGTGCCCGGGTAGGTGGTCCAGAAGTAGCTGAAGACGTTCTCCTCGTTGCCGTCAAAGGCGTGGAGTACCTTGTAGCTTTCCCAGAGCACGTAGCCGCTGGCCTCCCTCCTCTCGATCCGGATCTCCACGTTAGCCTCCACAGGGTCGTACTGGTTCCAGACGTTGGCCTCCACAAGGAGCGTCACGTTCTCCGGCAGGGGCGACGCCCCGTTCACGTCGATGGCCGTGGCTTTCAGGTTCACGGCGGCCACGGTGATGACCTCGCTGTCCGTGGAGATGTTGGCCTCGTAGTAGCGGGCCGGGTCGTCGCCGATCTCACACCAGAAGGTGTAGGTGCCGTAGTAGTCGTTGAGGTCCACGAAGAGGCTGGCGTAGCCATCGGCGTTGGTCTCCGAAGTTCCCAAAAACGTTCCGCCGTTGAGGTCCGAGTAGAAGGCCACCGTGTAGGTGTCCACGCCCCTGCCGCTGTCGCCCTCGTAGACGAAGCAGACGGCATTCATGTCGCTGCTCCTGTCTACCACTCCCGTGGGAGACACCCAGCGGACGTTCACCTTCACCCACACGTAGACGTTCACCTCGGCGGAGTTCTGATCCACGGAAATGTTGTTGGCCTCGTCCATGGCCTTGAGGAGCAGCGTGTGGAGACCGGGCATCCAGTCGGCGTTGGTGTCCACGATGGCCCAGGCCCTGTTGCCGTCGACGGTGGCGGCCTCGTTCACCTCGTTGACGCCATCCACCGAGTAGAGCACCCAGGCCGCCGAGAGGTTCTCGTCCCAGACGCTCCAGAAGTTCAGGTCGTCGCTCCTGTAGATGTTGATCTCCCTGCCCTCCACGTTGAGGTTCAGGTCTATCACGTTCCATTCCACGGCGTCGGGCGGGTCCGTGTCGTTGGAGTCCGTGACGTTGATGGTCACGCTGCGGGTGTCTTCCCCTGGATACGGGTCGTAGAGGTGGGTCGGATCACTCCCTATGCGACACTCGAAGCTGTGCAGGCCCAGGTCGTTGCCCACGTTGTACTCGAACCAGGCCCAGCCATCGGCGTTGGTCTCCGAAGTCCCCAGGAAGTTCCCGTCCCAGTAGAAGTTCACCTCGTAGAGGTCCAGGGGCACGGCCAGGTCCCTGTCCACCACCTTACAGTAAAGTGTGGTGTTCTGGTCGGGGTTCAGGGAGGTGGGGACTGCGTACCAGTCGCTGATGGACGCCCAGCCCCAGACGTTGAAATCGAAGAGGTTCGTATCCGTTACGTTGCCGCTGGGGTCATTGGCCTCCTGGTACCAGCTGTGGAGGCCGAGGTTCGCGTCGGAGGGGACCGTCCACGTTAGGTAAACCCACACGTCGTTTACCTCGTAAACGCCCACGTTCACCTCTGTGCCGTCCACGAAGAGCTTCACGGCCTCCACCCTGTGGTTGTCCGTCCAGTGGACGTTGGTCTCGAGGACCTCTCCCCTGTGGACCTTCGCGTTGTAAATCACTTCGTTCCACTCGGGCGGGACCGCCTCCTTCACGAAGAGGAGGAGGTTCTTCTCGTTGGCGGGCGGGTCCACCTTGTACCAGAGGTCGGCGTTCTCCTCCACGTTGCACTCGATGAGGTAGTCGCCGAAGCTGGGGAAGGTGTAGGTAATGGAGGCCACGCCGTTGGCGTCGCTGAGGGAGCTTCCCGCGAAGCTTCCGTTGATGTAGAAGTTCACGGGATATCCTTCAATGGGTGAGCCCGTGGTCCTGTCCGTCACGCTACAGTTGATCTCCACCGTCTCGCCCTCGTAGACGTTGTCGTCGTTGAGGTCGAGGGCCGTCACGTCCGCCAGTCCCCATACGTAAATGTGGAGATACGGTAGGCTGTCGTTCCAGTTGCCCGAGAGGTCGGCGGCGTGTATCTTGGCCACGTGGGGGCCCAGGAGCCAGAAGGACGTGACGCTGAAGTTGTACTCCGTGTAGTTGCCGTCGGGAGTGATGCTGTCCGTGGTGATGGCCGAGGAGGTGGAGTTAAACTCCACGTAGGCCTCGCCGATGACTTCGTTCCACTCGGCGTAGATCTTGGCGTTTTCGAAGGCACGGATGACGTTCACCTCGTTGCCCTCGACACCGGTGTTCGTGTTCACCACGGCGTACCTGATGGCCTCTGGTGGAATCGTGTCGGGCACGTAGGTGCTGATTACCACCCAGCGGTTCCGCTCTATGAAGGCAGGGTGCGTTATCCTCGCCACGGCGTTCCATTCCTCGGCCGTGAGGGTGTTCAGATCGACGATGAACTTGAAGACCGCCGTGAGGCCCTGGGACACGACACCGTCGTTGAGGGTGTTCCACTCCACGTTGCCGTCAAAGGTGCCGCCGTTGAGGTCCGAGGAAATGGTGTACCAGATGTCGACGACGTTCCAGAGGGCGTTGATCTCGCCGAAGATCACGTTGGAGTCGGCAACGTTCCAGTCGCCGTTGAGGACGTCCACGTATATCTCGAAGCGGTAGGAACGGTCCGCCGAGAGGTAGAAGGTCTTTTCCACGCCTTCGTCCACGAGGTTGCCTTCTGTCCGTGGGTCTGCCACACCGTTAACGTCAAAGACCTTGATGAGACTCACGTTCACGTCCACGGGCGGTGGCCCTATCTCGAAGACGTTCCACTCCTCGATGGGGACGCCGTTATATGTGAGGGGACTGCCGTCGGGGGCGTAGACGCCGATTCTAACCCTGTAGATGCCCCTCGCCTTTCCGTAGGTGTTCCAGTCGTTCCAGATGAGGGAGAGGTCGTAGAGGACCCCTCCCGTGAAGGTCCTGAGGGTATTGGTAGCTAAATCGTTGAAGTCCGTGTCCACGTAGACCCAGTTGCCGGCGTCGTTGTACTCGATGACACCCACCAAGTAGCCCCTGAAGGTCCGGGAGGGGAAGATGTAGGAGCCACCCATGGTCTCCTCTGGACCGATGCTCACCGTGGGCTCGGGATCCACGTAGGGCCTTAGGCGAACGTTCACGAGCTTCCAGAGGAAGTGGTAGTAGTATCCACAGCCGGGGTCGAAGTTCACCTGCGGGAAGGCATCTCCCGTGAGGCTGAGGTTCCTTTCGCTGAGGACGAGGGCCGTCACGTCCTTGGGCCACGTGGCTGGCATCCTGTCCGTACAGTCCTGGAAGCCCGTGGAGTAAGTACCCCAGCAGTTACCGTTGACGAACACCATGGCCCTCTCGTTGGTGGTGTCCTCCACACAGGTGGTCTCGTCGGCAAAGGCACCGCCGGCGTCGAAATCACCGCTCATCCAGAACTCCAGGTTCACGTCCTTTTGATAGGGGGCGAAGGTGTAGCCGCTGGGCGGAAGGGTCACGCTGCAGGAGCCGCCTGCCGTGCTCCCCGAGCAGTCGGCGTTGATGTCCTGGGCCGGGAAGAGCAGGTCCACGTTGTTGTCGTGGGTGGCCGCCGGGTTTCCATAATAAACGTAGATGTTCTTCTCGCCGGCGGGAAGATCCACCACCACCCAGAAGTTGGCGTCGGGCAGGAAGTAGGGCACGTACGTGACCGTGAGCTTCAGGTCGAGGTAGCCGCTGACGCCGCCGGCGTTCTCCCCTCCCAGGGCCACCCAGCAGGCCAGGAGGTTGTTCCCTTCCCTAAGGTAAGGACTTACGTCAAGGGTGTAGTTCCAGTAGGTGGCGTTGTTGGCCACGTTGATCTCGTCCACCACGGGGACCTCGTTGAGATAACACTGGATTCCTCCTCCCACGGAGACGTAGAGGGTGCCCGAGAGGGGCCTTCCGGGTATCTCCACCCACTTCCTCACGAAGAGGTCGTCGGGCGGGTTGTTCAGCACCGTCGTACACTCTCCGCCCGTATTACCAAAGGGCGCGGTCCCTATGCTCCAAGAGGAGTCGTCGAAGCCAAGGGTGTACCAGCCGCTGGGCAAACAAACGTCGTAGCAGTAGTAGTAGCGGTAGGCGGGGTTGGCTCCACAGTCCGCGTCTATGGTGGTGACGTCCACGTCGTCGGAGGCTTGGGGGATGATATCCTCCGTGAGTTCCTTCTCCTCGAACCAGTAGTTGAGTTCCACGCCGCCGTCCACGAAGCGGATGTCTCCGAGGTCGTAGCGGACCCGGTTGTTCAGGTAGAGATCCAACGTGTTCATCTCCACGCGGATGACGTAAGCGCTGAGGGCCGTGCCGCTCCCGTTGTTCACCGTTATGACCCTCCGGTACTTCCAGGCCGGGTCCCACCAGTCGACGGGGAGGAGCTTCACCAGCTCTCCCTGCAAGTAAAAGTTCTTGTCCGTCTGGACGCCCATCTTGGCCGACGCCACCGCCACAAAGCTCAGGGACTGGGAAGCGGTCACGCTTCCGTAGAGGTCCTCGGCGTAGACCACCACGCTGTAGGTGCCTTCCTTCCAGGGGACGTAGCTCACCCAGTAGTGGCTGTTCACGTCGTTGCTCAGGTTCAGCTCCACGCTGTTTCCGTCGGGGAGCGTGATCACCGCCCAGACGCGGGCTATGCCCTGGTCGTCGCTGACGTTGGCCTCCACGTTCAGCTCCATGCCGTAGCCCACGTTGTTGTCGCTGAGCCAGGCGTTGAGTTCAGGTGGTAAACCAACGTTCACGACGATGTTGGCCTCCGCCGGGAGGGTATAGAGGTCCACGTTGCCATCGTAGAGGGCCCTTATGACGTAGGTCCCGGGGCTCTCAGCGGAAAGATCCCAAAGGAAGGTGGCCCAACCATCGGCGTTGGTGTCCACGGCCGCCAGCGCCACTCCGTTCTTCTCTATGTTAATCCTCTGGGAGGAGAGGGGCGTGCCGTCTGAGTAGGTAAGCAGGAGCTTCAGGAGGACCGTCTCGCCCACGGAGGTGTTGTAGTCGTTGGCCTCGAGGAGCAGCCTCGGCCTGTCCCAGACGGTCACGTAGACGTTCTTGTAGTCACCCCAGCTGGGATCCGTGGCGGTCCCCGTCTCTATCCTCACGAGGCGCGGGCCGAGGTTGGCGTCCGAGGGAACGTAGAATACCACGTTGAGCTCGATGTTGCCGTCGGGCGGAACCACGTCCTTGTAGGCGTTGACGTCGGATACCAAAATGCCGTCGGTGTTCACCTCCACAGCGTTCCAGTCGGAGGGATAGATGTAGGCTATCCAGGCGTTGACGTCGTCCACGGTGCCCGTGTTGTGGGCCTTGGAGATGAAGACGGCGTTCTCCTCACCCCTGACCACGTCCGTGGGATAGGAAGTAAGTATTACTTCCAGGATTCCGGCCTTCCTGACCTCTATCAATCTCCTCTGCTGGAAGGGCCAGAACTTACGGTTGCCGGCTGGGTTAATGTACTCCACGTTGACGTCCACGTTGTAGTCGCCCGAGATGGCGTTGGTGTCCACCACGATGTTGAAGTCGAAGCAGACGGAGGCGCCGGGCGCCAGTGAAGGAACGGACTCGGTGACGGTGCCGCTGTTTACACCGTAGCAGCTTATGCCCACGCCGCTGGGGCAGTTTATGCTCACGTTCACGTCGTTGATGTCCCTGCTCCAGGGGTTGAGCATACAGAAGGTGTAGATGCCGCTGCCCGCGTTCGTGTCCGAGTAGTAGATCCTCGTGGGGGCGGAGGAGTTGAAGTCGGAGGGTAGGTTGTGGACGATGATGTAGCGGGTGAAGTCCTCCACCAGCGGGCCGTTGGCGGCGTTCATCTCCACTAACCAGTAAAGGGTGTAGGTGCCGGGGAGGGCGTCGGCGGGAATGTAGTAGCCACTCCCGTTGTTGTCCCAGCGGGCCACGGCAGTGCTATCCTTGGGGATGTCGCCGTAGTACTTGGTCTCCCCGTTGGGGCCGAAGCCAGCGTAGTAGCGGTAAACGTCCGTGAGCGTGAGCGTGACGTTAACGTCCAGGGCCGTGGAGTCCCGGGCCGTCACGTAGACGTCTATCCACTGGATGTTGTCCGTGGTCTCGTACTCGATGAGGTTAAACTCGGCCAGGTGGTAGTGGTTGACCTCCGAGAGGCCGAGGGTGGCCGACACGACGTTGAACTCCCAGTAGTCCCAGAGGAGAGTGCCGTCCGAGAGGGTGATGTAGGTACTTGGATCCGAGGGGGATCCGCCGGGCTGGAGCAGTATCGCGCGGATCCTGTAGAGGCCCGCGGGGTTGTCCGAGGTGTTCCAGGGGGAGCGATTGTAGATGGCCGCGATGTCCAGGCAGCTCCCGGGCTCCACGACCCTCAGGGTGGAGCTCACCAAGTCGTTGAGGGGGATGGGCGGCACGGTACTCCATGTGGACCCAATGCCTGCCTGGATGTCGACGTAGAGGTATCCGGCAATAGGGGTAACACCGCTATTACAGAGGGCCGCCCGCTTCTCCTCTCCCACGACGACGCCGGAGATGGGCGTCCCGCTGCCCGCCTCCGAGCGGTCCTGGGGCGTTAA
>JAADDC010000074.1 GCA_013154145.1 Candidatus Iainarchaeum sp.
ACCTTAAAAACCCTTCAGGGGAAGATACTACCGGCAATGATGAAGCCGTCCCAGACTGGACGGTGATGACAAGGGGTAACTGCTGAGCCGCTTCATGCTGGCTCCACCGCGGGCCGCACTATTTTCTCCAAGAATTCTTCCACGTTTTGCAAGTTCACCACGTTCTTTCCTTCCTTGTTAAGTTTTATCTCCACCTCCTCTCCGTCGAAGACGACGTCTACTTCACCGTTCTTCTGCTTAAAGAATATCTTACCAAAGACTCTCGCCACGTGCTCCTGCACGATCCACTCGAAGAGCGCCGCTTCGCTTATCTTGACCCCGAGGATTTCGAGGGCCCTCGGATACGCAGGATCCCTCATTATGATTTTCTTTTCCTTGCGAAATCTTCCCTTGCCCCACTGTTCTATAACCCGGAGCACCCCAAGCCCTTCCATGAACTCGACGTACTCCCTCACGGTCTTGTGGCTGACGCCGAGGTCCGTTGCAATGGCGTGGTAGGAAGTGGCAGATGGCGCCTTTTCGACGACTTTCGCGAGGATTTCAAAGGCGAGTTTTGGGCTTTTGCCGGCGTTAATCACTTCTACCTTGAGGTGGTTGAGTAACTCCGGGAAAAACTCCTTGTCTCTGTTTACGGCCCGGGGAAAGCCTCCCCAGTTCATGTATTCCCTGAAGGGGCCGCCGGTGACCCTCTTGAAGTCCACGAAGGTTAACGGGAGCATTTCGATGTTCTTCCCTTTCCCCCGCCTGCCGAAGAAGCGCTCAGCGTCGCCAGCAAGAATGGCCGAAGAAGATCCCGTGGCAAGCACGGTAACCTTGTCCATCCTGCCGGCATCAATGAGCGCCTTCAGTGGTCGCCACCAGCCGGGAACGGACGTAACCTCGTCGAGGATCAAGAACCTCTCCGCTGTAACGGGTCCGCTATATTCCTTCAGCCAGCGTCCAAAGCTCTCCCAGTCGGGAAAGATCTCGAGGTCCACGTAAGTAATGGTCATGGGGTTCATTCCTTCGTCAATGAGCCTCTTGACGAGGAGCTTCACGGCCGTCGTCTTTCCTACCTGCCTGGGCCCGAAGAGAAAGTACAGGGCTGGAGGCTCCGGTTTGAACTCCTTGACCCAGAGGGGTATCCAGCGGTAGCGCTGCTGGGACCACCAGCGCAGGTGCTTGTCATCCTTGTGCCACTCTTCCCTCTCCCACCAGGGGTTCAGCCACTCCACGTTGATACTTGTAGTATCAACACCTTTATAAACCCGTTAATACCGACAGTATCAACATCTTTTTAAACCTCTTGATACTTCCGGTATCAACCTACACCAGCAGCTTGCCGTTCACCATGATGGGCTTGGCATCCACCTCTATGGTGGGCTCGAGGATGATGATCTCCTCGTGTATGGGGGCGTCGTTCTTGCCGCCGATGTCTATGTTCCTGCCGAAGGCCAGGAACGCCGATCCCAGGGCCTTCTCGTCCTCCAGCGGGTTGCCCGTCACCTTGGCCCTCGGGTTGGTCCCCATGCCAAAGGCGGCCACCGTGAAGGCGCTCTCCCCGTGGGGAGCGAGGGTCGCCTTCAGCTTCTCTCCCAGCTCCCCCCTGAAGTCAATGACCTTCCCGCCCTTGATGGTGATGCTCCCCTCGCCGAGACCCTTGAAGGAGTGGAAGACCACTTTGCCTTCCACGTTCGTCTCCTTCGGCGCTATGTAGACGCTGCCGGCTGGCAGGTTGCCAAACTTCCCGGGCTTCGAGTAGTCGCCGTCGTCCAGGATCCACTTCCTGTCCGATACGTCCAGGCGAAGTAGCGTGCCGTACCGGTTGGTGATCTTGATGATGTGGGCGTTCTTGACGGCCTTGTAGACCCGCTCCGTGATGCTCTTCAGCTCCTTGTAGTCCACATCCACCGCTCGACGGATGATCTCCTCCGTGATCATGGGGAGGGTCGCTCCTCTGGCCCCGGCCTTGGTGGCCTCCATGCGGGCCTTCGTGTGGGTGAGAGAATACGTGGTGGGGGCGATGAACACGTCGGCGCTCTTCATGGCCTCGGCCACCACCCGGGGCGGCTCCGCCCCGTGGTAGCCCGTGGGTTTCATGACGAGGAACGTGACGGTTCCGCCCACGGCCTCGGCGGCCAGTGCGAAGGCCCGGCCGATCTCCTCCTTGTTGTGATCGGTGATGACCACGACCTCCTCGCCGGGCTTGACCTTCAGAGACTCGTTGACGGCCCTGAAAACTCCCCGCATAATGCCGATCATGTTAATATATTACCTCCCAAAATCCCTTAAAACAGGAGTTCGTTAGTGTATAGCATGCGCATAAGGGAGCTCGCCGACTTTGCCGCCAAGGTCAACATCGCCTTTCCCACGGCGGAAGAGTACGGTGGGCTCTCGGGCTTCTACGACTGGGGTATAAGGGGTTCCCAGCTCAAGAAGAACCTCAAGGACCTCTGGTGGAAGTACTTCGTCCTCAGGAAGGACTTCGTGGTGGGTCTTGACGGCTCCATCATCACACATCCCCGCGTCTGGGAAGCCTCCGGCCACGTGGAAGAGTTCCACGACCCGGTGACCCGATGCAAGCGCTGCGGTCGCACCTACCGGGTGGACCACCTCATAAAGGAGGTCAAGGGTATTGACGTGGAGGGAAAGCCCCTGGAGGAGCTGGCCCAACTCCTGAAGGACATTCCCTGTCCAGCCTGTGGGGGAGAGCTCGAACCCCCAAGGTACTTCAACCTCATGTTCGAGACCACCGTGGGCCCCTTCGGCGGAATGAAGGCTTACCTGCGCCCCGAGACCGCCCAGGTGATCTTTGCGGACTTCCCGAGGCTGTACCTGGGAAACCGAAAGAGGCTTCCCTTTGCGGTGGCCCAGATGGGCAAGGCCTACCGCAACGAGATATCGCCTCGCAACTTCCTCTTCCGGCTGAGGGAGTTTGAGCAAATGGAGATCGAGTTCTTCTTTGACCCCCAGAGGGACTCCTCCCCCTTCTACGACGACGTGAAGGACTATGAGGTGCTCACCCTCACCATCGAGGATCAGGAAAGGGGGAATCCCGGGGAGATTCGGCGCGTATCGGAGGTGGTTGGAGACTATCCGGGCCGGGAGTGGATGGTCTACTGGATCGTGGAGTCGCTGAGGTTCCTGGAGCTGGCAGGCGTCGACAAGGGGCGCCTCAGGATCCGGCAACAGCTCCCGGACGAGCGGGCCCACTACTCCATGGATACCTGGGACGTGGAGTTCCACTTTGACGACCTGGGGTGGAAAGAGATCGAGGGGATTGCCCACCGCTCGGACTACGACCTTTCCCGGCATTACCAGTACTCCCGCAGCGACAAGTACAAGGTGAAGCGGGAGGACGGCAGTGAGTTCGTCCCCTGGGTGATAGAGCCCTCCTGGGGCGTCGAGAGGGTTATCTTAGCTATTCTTTACTCCTCCTTCCGGCGCGACGAGAAGCGAACCTGGCTCTCCCTGAAGCCCTGGATTGCCCCCGTTCAGGTGGCCGTGTTCCCCCTGGTTTCCAAGGACGGCCTCCCCAAGAAGGCCAGGGAAGTGAGAGATCTGTTGCTTCGTCGCTTCGTCGTGGAGTACGACGAGAAGGGGAGCATCGGCAAGCGCTACCGTCGCCACGACGAGATCGGAACCCCCTTCGCCGTGACCGTGGACCACCAGACGCTGGAGGACAACACGGTCACCGTCAGGGAGAGGGACTCCATGGCCCAGGAGCGGGTGAGGATAGAAGACCTCCTTGACTACCTGTCGGAGAGGATAGAGTGGTGAACTGGGAAGAATTAAGAAAGATCGAGGAGCAGATACGGAGTTGCACCCGCTGCCCTCTCCACGAGCATC
Organism: Candidatus Iainarchaeum sp.; assembly: GCA_013154145.1. Lineage (GTDB taxonomy): Archaea > Iainarchaeota > Iainarchaeia > JAADDC01 > JAADDC01 > WANZ01. The sequence goes on from JAADDC010000074.1 coordinate 3,829, forward strand.
GCACCAATCCCGTTCCCGGCGAGGGAGGCTTCAGGAAGGGAGTCCTCTTCGTGGGGGAGGCCCCCGGCCGGAACGAAGATCTCCAGGGAAGACCCTTCGTGGGGAGGGCAGGCAAGCTCCTGGACGAGCTCTTGGAATCCATCGGCCTTAGCAGGGAGGACGTTTACATAACGAACGTCCTCAAGTGCCGCCCTCCCAACAACCGGGACCCCAAGGAAGAGGAGATTAGCGCCTGCTCTCCCTATCTGGAGGCCCAGATCGCCGCCCTCTCCCCGAAACTCGTGGTCACCCTCGGGCGCTTCGCCTGGGCCTGGTTCTGCGAGCGGTACGGCATCCCCTACCGCAAGCTCACGGAGGCCCACGGCAGGCTGTACAGCTCCTCCACGCTCTTCGGGAGCGTCCGGGTGTTCCCCACCTTCCACCCGGCGGCGGCCCTCCGACGGAGGGAAATCCTCGATCTGCTCCGGGAGGACTTCCGCACCCTCAAGGAGATCTTAGAATCTCTTTGAAGCGCAGGGCATCCTCGCACATCCACACGTTGTTGAAGACCACGTAGACCTCTCCCTCGAGCTCCTCGACCCTCCCCTTTAACCACCTGAGGTCTTCGTCCGTGTACTTATACTTGTACATCCTTTCTCCCGGCGGGCTGCCGTGCAATCGAAAATAAAACGGATCTCCCCTCACGGGTTCCCTGTCAAAGGGGTCCACCACGTGAACGGCATTCACTTTAGCGAGGAACATCTTTACCT
>JAADDC010000024.1 GCA_013154145.1 Candidatus Iainarchaeum sp.
TGTATCTTCTCACGGGCAAACGTCCCAGAGAAATACTCGAAGAGATAAAAAGAGAATCGAAGAGTGTTACCCCGACGATAGATATATCCCTTGACGACGAGGACTTCGAAATCGAAGAAGAACGAGAAGACCCCATCGTTACACTAAGGAAAAAATACTTTGCTGACCACCCGGGTGCCAAGGAAGCACTCCTTATGGTGTCCAGAATAATTAACTCTTCTTACAGGTTGCCATCGGGTGTGGCCAGCGAGCACCACTGGAGGGTGCTGGAGAAGCTGGTAGAACTCGCCGAAGAATGTATAGAAACCGGCTGGTGCCGGAAGCGACGTTAATTTTTAGAAAAAGAGTGCGCCGGCCGGGATTCGAACCCGGGACCTTCGGCGTGGAAGGCCGATGTGCTAACCAGGCTACACCACCGGCGCGCCCATAGTTAGGTTACCTTCGAAGGGTTTTAAACCCGTGGAACCATTCTTCTTCACATGGTGGAGATAGAGGTGCTGGACTTCGGGACGCCGGATTATGAGGTGATCATAGGGCAGGGCAACTTCACCATCAAGACCATAGAGGACCTCTACGACGCCGTCTACTCTTCCATACCCAACGCCAAGTTCGGGGCGGCCATGAACGAGGCAAAGCCAAGGGTAGTGAGGGTGACGGGCACCGACGAAGAACTGAAGAAGATCGCCGCCGAGATAGCCCTAAAGATCGGTGCGGGCCACGTCTTCGTGGTGGTGCTCAGGGGAGCCTTCCCAATACACGTTCTCAACGCTATCAAGTCCCTCCCCACCGTGGCCACCGTCTATCTGGCCACTTCCAACCCCTTCCAGGTTCTCGTGGCAAAGACGAACCTCGGCCGCTCCGTGATAGGCGTGGTGGACGGCTACGCCGTCGACCACGTAGAAGACGAGGAAGAAAAGAAGCAGAGGAAGGAGCTGGTCCGGAAGTTTGGCTACTTCGGTGATTGAATGAACAGCCCTCCCCTCCTTTCTTCTTGGGAAATAGAGGCCATGCTCCGGGGCGAGAAGCTGCTCTCCTTCGACCTCGGTGTCACATACGACGAGTACGAGGTGATTCAAAAGGGGAGTGTGCTCTGCGTGGAGGGCGTCTTCTGCCTCCCGGTCCCCGTTCTCAAGAGGGCAGCCCGCCGGAGGGGAAGGGTCTATTCCCTGGAGGGGGAAGGGGAGCGGTACCAGCTGAGGCACGTGGCCATCAGGGACAGGCACTACTACCAGCTGGTTCAGCCCCAGCGGGGCAAGCCCACTACCCTGGAGATCGACGGCATACACATGCACCGCATAAAGGGCTCGGATCCCTACAGGGACGCCATGGAGAAGGTGGAGGCCCTGGGGGTGAGGAGGAACCACGCCGTCTGGGACACCTGCGGCGGCCTCGGCTACACCACCATCTTTTCTCTCAGGAAGGGTGCTCAGGTGCTCACCACGGAGAAAGACCCCAACGTGCTTAAACTGGCACGCATAAACCCCTGGAGCCGGGAGATGTGGCGGGCAGACGTGAGGAACGCCGACGCCTTTCACTTTGTGAAGAAGCTCCCGGACAACAGCTTCGACAGGATACTGCACGACCCGCCGCGCTTTGCCCTGGCCGGCGAGCTCTACTCCCTGGAATTTTACAGGCAGCTCTACCGGGTGCTAAAGCCCGGAGGGGTCCTCTACCACTACACGGGCTCCCCCGGGAGAAAGAGAGGGAAGGACATACAGAGGGGCGTCATGAGGAGGTTGTTCGAGGCGGGCTTCCGTTACTTGAAGAGGGAGAGGAAAACGGAGGGTGTGATTGCAGTTAAGCCAGCACGTTGATCTCCTGCAGAGCTCTTTGGATTTTCTCGTAGGCGATGTTCACAGTCTCGCTGACCTCCGTGGTGGAGCTCACCGCCGTCTCTATGAGGGCGTTGATGATGAGGAGGACGATGAGGATGACACCACCCAGCAGGAGCACGTACTCGAAGGTCCCCTGGGATCTCATGAAAAGAAAAGGAGGGGTGGTGAATAAAAGATCAGAGGAACCACGGCGGTATGAGGTAGGTATCCCCCTTCCTTTCTGGCGGCCCCTCCCTGATGATGACTTTGTGAGGTGATCCGAACTTCTCTGCAAAGCGGTGGATGGCCCGGGAACGCCTCTTCCCCTTCTTTACCTCGACGGGAACATCATTCACCACGAAGTCCACCTCCAGCCTCTTCTCCCTGTAATAATATATTTTTCCAAAGCGCTCCTTCAGATGTCGGGCCACGAAGTTCTCCACTAGGGCCCCCGGGCTCACGTTCTCATTCAAAACGTTCATCACGCCCGTGTCGTAGAAGTATACTTTGGGTTGTTTTCTGAGGGATGAGAGACTGGGTGGGTAGCGGTAGACGCGGAATATCACGAAGGTTTGCTCGAGGATGCTAAGGTAGCCCTCCAGGGCTTTGTACGTGGCTCCAGAAACTTCCGAGAGAGTAGATTTATTAACGAGGCCACCGGCCATCTCCGAGAGGGCCATCATCACCTTCTCGAACTTCCTCCTGTCCCTGACGTCGAAGAAGCCCATCACGTCTCGATCTATGTAGGCCGAGATGATCTGGGCAAGCATCTCCCTCTTTTCTTCTTCCCCTTCCATCAACACCACTGCTGGATACCCTCCGAAGCGCAGGTATTCTTTCCAGTATTCCCTGAGACCGGGGATGTCCCTTTCTGGAAGCTCCACTCCCTCTCCCCGAATCACCCGGTAGCTAAGTTCCCTGGCCTCCTTGTAAAGGTTCCAGAGGCCTTCGTCTCTCCACCTCAGAAACTCCCCGAAGCTCAAGGGAAGCAAGACCAACCTCGCGGCCCGCCCAACCAGTTCCCCACTCACCTTCACCTTCACGTCGAAGGATCCACTCCCCGATGCCACGAAGCGCATCCCCTCCACGTCGTGGAGGTACTTCAACTTCCTCCCTATCTCCGGATCGTACTGGGCCTCGTCGATGTAGAGTTCCTTTCCCTTTAAGGAAGGCACGAGGAGTGTGATGTCTTCAAAGCGGTGGAGCCAACGGGGGTCCTCGAGTGTTATGTATAATCCGGATCTCTTCTTGCTGAGGTGCTTTAATAGTGTGGTCTTGCCACTCTGCCGGGGCCCCACCAGCACCACTGAGAGCCCCCTCTCCAGCCACTTTTCTACCTCGGCTTCCATCTCCCTGGGCAGGTACACGTAAGTATTGGAAGAAAAGTGTCTAAATTTGGTACCGTGGTACCAAACTTTCCCGGTAAAATTTGGTACTTCAGTACCAAATTCATCCATAAAAGTTCATCTCCTCATATGCTTCCATGAAGCTGCTGTTGCTTCACGCGGACTTCATGGAGTGGGAGCCCACCAAGCCGGCCCTCAGGAGCGCCGAGCCCACCACGAAGGAGCGGAAGCGGGTGGATGACGCCCTGGTTGTGATGATCTCCGTAGAGGAGGGGGACGACGAAGAGAAGATCGGCCCCGCGGCTGACTCCATAGAGGAGCAGTTCCAGCGGGTGAAACCCAGCCGTATCGTCATCTACCCCTGGGTGCACCTCTCCCAGAGACCTTCCAAGCCCTACACGGCCCTCACGATCATCAAGGAACTGGCAAGGGAGCTGGAGAGAAGGGGCTACGAGGTTCACAGGGCACCCTTCGGCTGGTACAAGGCCTTCACCATAAGCGTCAAGGGACATCCGCTGGCGGAGCTCAGCAGGTCCTTCTAAACATTTTTATACCGGAAAGCTCAGTTTTCTAAATGACGAAGCTCGAAGGTTTTCGGATGAGGAAGAGCATAGAGGTGAGACTGCACAGGACTGAGTACTATCCGGAGGCGGAACATCCGGCGGCTGGCTTCATCCCCGAGGGACGGAAGATAATCAAGTACAGCGTGGACCACGGGGGTTTATTAGAAGAGCTCGAGGAACGTTTCCTGCACCACGATATGGGCATCGAAGCGAACGAAAAGGGAGAACCAGAGAAGGGAGAAATGTACTTTTATTCCAGTGACGAGGAGTTTTGGAGGAGGGCCAGGGACGTCGTGAAGGAGCAGCTCGGCGAGGAAGCACTCGACTACGTGGAAGAGGGCAGGGACATCAAGCGCTTCGGTCGAAAGGTCTGGAGATTCGACATCAAGAAGTATGCCCGGGAGAGGGGTATAAGGGTTGACGACGAATTTGCCCGAAGGATGTTTAAACTCTACAAGGAGCTGGTGAAGCTGTACCACGAGCACCACGGCACGGGCTACGTCGTCGAGTGATCACTCGCTTAGCATCTTTATTTCTATTTTTACCTTGTCGGGAATGGGGATGCGGAGTAATGCCTTCATGACCCTGTCGTCGGCGGGCACTTCGAGGATGCGCTTATGGATCCTCATCTCCCAGTGCTGGTAGGTCTCTGAGCCCTGCCCGTCGGGGGAGTACCTCACGGCTATCTTGAGCTTCTTGGTGGGCAGGGGAATGGGGCCGCTGACCTTCACGCCCATGCGCTCGGCCGTCTCCTTTATC
>JAADDC010000075.1 GCA_013154145.1 Candidatus Iainarchaeum sp.
GTGGAGCTGGGCTACTGGGAGGCCCAGAGCTACAAGTTGAACTTCCCGGAGGCCCACGTCTGGAACGAGGACATAAGGAACATCCACGCCGACGATGTGGAGGAGAAGATCGGCCGCCCGGACGTCGTCATCGGCGGACCGCCCTGTGAAGCCTACACCTCCGCCAACGCCAGCCGCCAGAGGGAGCCCCTCATGCGCCTCTACGAGGACCCCCGCGGGAGGCTCACCCTGCACTTCATCCGCCTGGTGGGGGACCTACAGCCCGAGGCCTTCGTCATGGAGAACGTAGTGGGTATCATCGAGGGAGATCTCAAGGAAGCGCTCCGTCACGAGTTTGGAAGGGTAGGTTTTGAAGTTAAATTCCACGTCTTCGACGCCGAGGACGCGGGTGTTCCCTCCCACCGCCGCCGGGTCTTCGTGTCCAACGTCAAGTTAAAGATCCGCAAAAGAAAGCCCCCGGTCGTTCTCGACGCCATCGGAGACCTAATAGAACTTGATGAAGCTGTTCCCAACCACAGGCCTGCCGCACTCTCGGCGAAGTACGAGAAGAAGGCTGAAAAGCTTCGCTGGGGCCAAGCTTTAACTTACTTCAGGGGCGCCAGCCGAACAATAAGGAACTACATAAAACTACACCCATTTCGGCTGGCGCCCACCATCATGGGCTCCTCCCGCTTCATTCATCCCCTCGAGCTGAGGCTATTGACCCCCCGGGAGCACGCCCGCCTCATGAGCTTCCCCGATGATCATCTTTTCGTGGGTCCCCTCACGGACCAGTACAACATGAGCGGCGAGGCGGTTCCGCCACTGCTGGCCCAGGACTTGGCCTGGAGCCTGAGGAGAAAACTGGGTGAACTTTAACCATTACGGAGGGAGATGATAGCATGATCGTGGTGTATCACGATGTGCACTCGGTGGCCAAGCTCACGGAGGTGTACAAGATCGTCGCCGCCTACGGCGTCAAGACCTTCGTGGTCTCCAGGGCCCAGGGTGGAGCAGCCCAGAGCGGCATCCCCGAGATCAGCGTGCGGGCCTTCAGGGACGGGGTCCAGCTGGTCGTCGTCCCGGACCTCAAGGACGCCATCGAGCTCTTCAACCCCTCCAGGGTGATAATCTTGTCCAAGCGGGCCGAGAAACCCTTTGATCCCTCAGAGGTGGATGAGAAGACCATGATCGTGGTGAGCGGCACGGAGCCCGACGTGAGCAGGAAGGACCTCCTCGGCGAACCCCGCTACGTGGAGCCCAGGGAGCTTGGCGACGTGGGGCGCATCGCCGCCGTCCTCTGCAAGCTCCACACTTAAACCCTTTGTTTCATCTAAGAGAGGGATGATGACGCCGACATCGCATGAGCGGTGATTAGAAACTGGCTCGCTGACCCACCCTCAACCTTATTCTCTTTCCTTCCCTATCATAGGCAACCACGTCCCTTCTTCGGAAGGGATAGCCCGCTATGAGGTGGACGACGCCCACCTCGACGAAGAAGGCGAGGTCCTCGGGGGAGGGAAGTGGAGATCCCGGGTGTGAGTGGAAGCTGCCGATGACCTCGCCCGGGGGAAGCTGGTCAAGGAAGGGCATGGCGTGGCTGTACCCCTCTATCCAAGGTACGTAGAGGATCTCCTCCACGAAAGCAACCTCTCCCTTTACTCTTCCTCCCAGGAAGAGCAGGACCTCCAGGGGGTATTTCCTGCGGGCACTCTCCAGTAGTGCTTCCAGGATGTCCTCAGGGACCCAGACCTCTGAAACCATACTTCCCCACCGTCGGTACGAAGACGAATCCCGGCCTCCTCTCGATCTCCACCAGCTTTCCTCCCCTCTTTTGATAGGCCACCAGGTCCTGGTGGTGTAGGGATCCCACGGGTGCTACGAGGATGCCGCCCTCGCGCAACTGTCCAACAATTGGTGAAGGAACTTCCGGGAGCGCCGCGTGAAATATTATTCTATCATAAGGAGCGTACTGGGGCAGTCCGGCGCTCCCGTCCCCCACGAAGACGTGCACGTCTTTATATCCAAGTCTGTCGAGGGTTTCCCGGGCCCGGCGAGCGAGCTCCGGCACGATCTCCACGGAGTAAACGGGTGCCTTAGTGATTTCGTGTATGAGGGCGCCCGTGTAGCCGCTCCCCGTCCCGATTTCCAGCACCTTGTGGCCGGGCCTCAGTCTCAGCATTTCTAACATCGACGCGATGGTGAAGGGCTGGGAAATGGTCTGGCCGAAGCCGATGGGGAGCGCCGTGTCGTGGTAGGCGTAGGGCTTCAGCTCCTCGGGCAGGAACTCCTCCCTCGGAACCTTCAGGAAGGCCCTGAGAACCAAGGGATCCTCTATGCCCATCCTTCGCAGGTGGGCCACCAGCTCCTCAGGACTCCTCATTGCGCTCCCTCGCTATCTTCTCTATCTCCTTGAAGCTCCGGGCCTCGAGGATTTCCTCTTCCCCTATGCTGGGGACGCCCGGGGCGTTGCCCACGTAGAGGTAATATCTAAAGAGGGTGCCGCGGGCACGCCTGATCTCCTTCAGGCGGCGGGGGAGCTGCCTGTGGCTGATGTTATGTAGAAAAGTGATGGTGAGCCTACCCCTCCCCATGGCCGACCACGGCAGCCTCCTGAACTCGGATACCCTACCCCCCAGGGACCTCAACACGTCGAAGGGGAAGTGTAGCTCCTCCCGGGGTTCTTCCGCCGACGGCTCAAAGCCCTCTATGAGCTCCACCCCCAGGGCCTCTTCCAGCCTCCGGGCCATCTCCAGGGAAGGGTAGTATCCCCTCTCGTAGCGATAGATGGTCTCCTTCGTGGTTCCCACCAGCTCAGCGAGCCTCTGCAAACTTAAACCCAGTTCTTCCCGCCGCCTCCTGAGCTTCTCCGCATCTATGCGCACGATGCCCCTGCCCTTGGTGTAGAGGACCCTGGGGAGGTCACCCCTCAGGAATGCCAGGAAGGTCCTCGGGTTCATGGCAGGTATGCCGTAGCGGTAGTAAACGGTGTCGTCCTCCAATACGCCCCAGCGGCTGCGCTCGGCTATCACGATGGCCTTCCCCTCGAGCAGCGACGCGAGCTTGGCCATGTCCTCGGCGTGCTGGGGCTTTAAAGCATCGAGGTTGCCCAGAACCCTTAACACCAATACTTCTTTGCCTCTCTTGGCTATGAGGTCCACAGAGCTCTTCACGTCGCTGTAGTCTACCACTTCGAAGCCCTCTTTCTTTAGTGCTTCCACGATCTCCCTCACCCTATCGCCCCCGCCACGAAGCCCACCACCGCCACGCCCATGGCCAGCTTCACCAGCCGCTCCGCCAGGAGCTCCTTGCCCTGCAGGGCCTGGGCTATGGCAAAGAGGGCTATGAGGTCAGCTATGGCGATGAAGAACAGGTATGCCTCGCTTAGATATCCCAGGAGGTAGGGGAAGGGCGTCAGTATCACGCCAAGGAAGATGAGGTACGTGCCGAAGAAAACGGCCCAGCGGCGGCCCAGCACGTGGTAGAGCGAGATCTTCAGGGGGTAGTCGGCTTCCCCGTCGGTGACGTCCTTGAGTACTTCGCGCCCCCAGTTGACGAGGAAGACGATGACGGCCGGGAGCAACGTCTTCTCGACGTTTCCCCCAAGACCACCGTAGACGAGGGAGAGGGCCACCAGGAAAGAGACCAGCAGGTTGCCCACGTACTTGAGCCTCTGGATCCGAGCCGAGTAGAGGTAAGAGAGGAGTGAGGCGATCAGCGCGGCAACCACGTGGAGCGGCGTAAGCAGAAAGGAGATCAGCACGCCGGCCCCAAAGTAGAACATCCATACGTACTTCCCTTCCTTTTTGCTTAAAGCTCCCCTAACCAGCGGGGCCCTCTTTCCCTTTCGCCTATCCACCTCCACGTCGAAGTAGTCGTTGACGGCCTGGGCACCCATGGAGATGAGGGCCGCCGAGATGCCCGCAATCACGCCCATCTTCAGGGGTACTCCTGCGATCAGGGCGCCCACCAGGGTGGCGAGAAAGGTGAGGAGTGCGTTCTCGGGGCGGCCCAGCTCTATGATCGCCTTAAGTTTCGCCCAGAGGCTGACCTTCTTCACGGGAAGAAAATGTACGAGGACCTATATTAACTTCACTCCTTGACCTTCTTCCTCCTCAGCCTGCGGGACTTGCAGCGCCTGCACTTCTCCGGGGGCCTGCCCTTGTATCCCCTGTTTCTGGCCCCGCACTTCATGCATATCCAGACGTCCTTGAAGAGTCGGGCGTCCGCCTCCGGGAAACCCATGGTAAGAGAAGGAAAA
>JAADDC010000054.1 GCA_013154145.1 Candidatus Iainarchaeum sp.
CGCCTCTTCACGGCCCTCACCATGCACCTGCTCCGCTACGGCTGGAGCTCGGAGCAGATCTCCTCCCTCATCGGCGAGGTCTACGAGATTAACAACAATCCCGGCTGGACGTCCCGGGTCAGGAGCTTCAAGGTGCTGGCCAACGCCCTTGGCAAGAAGGGACATGGCGACCTGGCGGTCTCCCTCTTCCTTGACGACTTTGGATATCTGCCAGAGGCGGAGCGCGTGCTCCTCTCTTACAAAAAGGAAATGGCTCGTGCCGTGCAGCTATCCCGGAAGCTTGTGGAGGACTTGGGACACTTTGCTTTCGTGGACGCCCGGGGAAGAATACCTTACTACGCCACGGGCGTGGTGGCCAGTGTCCTGTCCTCGGAGCTTGGTAAGCCCGTGGTGGTGATCGTGGAGGACGGAGAGTTCCTGAAGGGATCCATAAGGGGAGGGAAGAACCTCTCCCAGCTGGTGGAGCGGCTGTTAACGAGGATCCCCGGCGAGGGCGGCGGACACATGGAGGCCGCCGGCTTCCGCATAAGAAAGGAGAGCTTGGAGGACCTGAAGGCATTCCTCTCTTTAGAGAAGCTCTAAGCCCCTATTAGCTGCCCAGTCCTTCACCATCTTCTTCACGGAGCCCGGAAGCGACGCTATTTTTATGTGAGAGGGCCCCGGAACCGTTTTCTTTAGCATTTGATCGAGCATAGGGACGTCCAGGAGATCTGCCACGTACTTAGGTGCCATGTGGCCGAAGGCCACATTCTCCTCCAGGGCCAGCCGGGTGAAGTCCGGTGCGTAGTGACCGGCTCCCACCCCTATGGCCACCTTTTCTGCTTTGTAGGGCTCGAGGGCCTTCACGATGGCCTCGGCCGCCGCCTTCAACGCTTCCTCGTCCCTCCACTCCTCCTCCGTGGAGCCCACCTCCACGAACATGGTGGGGGTGTTGAAGGTGGGGCCGTGGTGCGTCACCTCGTAGGTCACGTCGTAGGGAAGGCCCCTCCGATCCCTCTCCTCCTTTAAGGCCTTGAGGGCCGAGAGCATGTGGAGTGCCGGCGCCTTGGACAGCGTCCTCGCGTACCCTCCAAAGAGGGCGTCGCCGTAGTTGCCTGTGGTGTGAACGGAAAGCGTCTTCACGTGCTTCTCGGCCCTGTGCTTGGACGCAAAGATGTAGAGGTCCGAGGGGTAGGCCTCCTCGAGCCACTGGGCGTGTATGTGAAGCGTGTCGATGACGATGAGCTCGGCGTTTCCGTACCGGTAAACGGGAAAGTCGCCAAAGCTCTTCTCCGTTTCCTTGAAGTACTTCTCCCTCAGGAACTTGGCCATGCCGAGGCTGGCCACGTCCTTGGTGGAGATCACCACCGTGGGCACGCTCTTAAAGACAATCGAAGGAGTTTTAACCGGGATGATGATGCCTTGCCCCAACAGAGGGGTGAAGAAAGCGACGTGTGCTGACCGCTTTTATCCCCTTCTCACCTAAAGTGTTTTGATGGGTGTGACGAAGCTTAGCATATCTACGGTGGTGGACGAGCTAGTCAGCCTTGACAGACCACGACCCGAAGTAGATCCCGTGGAGGTGATTAGGTTATTTCGGGGCGTATTTACAGGCCTAAAAAGGTAGTGGTGGACGCCAGCGTAGCCGTTCACTGGTTCCTTGATCAAGGTGAAAGAACGCGCATCTCCCTGGAACTTTTGAAGCTTTATGCTTCGTCTGAGCTGAAGATTTACGTTCCTGTCATTTTCTTCCTGGAGGTAATCAATGCGGTGCGGTACTCAATCCCGCCTGGCAATTACATTTACGTTGAAAGAGTGGCGAACTATTTGGAGCGCCTGAGTTTGCCCGTAGTTAATGAAAAGAGGTGGCTGCGTGATATTGTCAGAGAAATAGGACGTTGTTCGTTGACGGCTTACGATGCAACTTACCTTACCGTGGCCCAGAAAAAGCGTACGGTCCTCTTATCTTACGACAAGCAGTTACTGCGATGCAAAGGCGTTCTAACGCCGGAGGAGTTCCTCAAGCCTTCCAGAACAGGCGGGTCCTGAAGTATTCGCGCTCGGCGTCGAGGAGCGCCTTCCAGAACTCTTCTTCGCTGTAGGGAATCCTTAGGATGCGGGCCGCCGTGAGGGAGCCAATCCCCTCCACCGCCTGGGCAATGACGGCCCGCTTCCCGAAGTGTTTGACGAGTTCTGCCGACCTCAGGAGGCTCCTGTAGCGGGCGTCCTCCTTCCTTCCCCTCTTCCCCTTCTTCACGATCTCGGCGTCGTACTCGGGATCTGTGCTCACGGCCAGCAGAGGCGAGCCACAGGCGGGACACTCGATCTTCTCGGGGAGCTCAGACACCTTTCTCGAGAAGCTGAACCCGCAGTAGAGACATACGAAGTGCACCCGCCTGTTCAGTATCCTTTCCTTAAACTTCTGAAGCATGACCTTCTCGGGGTCCTCGGGCACCAGGACGTCTGGCATCTGGAGTACAGAGGAGAGCTCCACGCGCCCCAGCTCCGTAAGCCCGGACACCTTTACCTCTCCGAGCTCTCTGAAGAAAACCTTCACGGCCTCCACATCCAGCTTATCACTGAGGATCTCCTTCACGGTCTCCTTGAAGATGGGGGAGTCACTGAGGGCCTCCACGAGCTTCCTGACGTTCACCTTCTCCACCCGGGCGCCCCTCGATATGAGGCCAAAGCGTCGGGCCACGTGTATGAAGCGCATCCGGAACAAGGACGTTCGGGGAAGTAGGCGTTCCAGCAGTATGTCCACGATGTGCTCTGGCGTGCTGGTCAGCACCTCCTTCACGATGTCTGCCCGGGCCTTCACGGGGAACTCCACGAAGACCGTGTAGGGGGAGGAGACGACGCGCACGGGGACACCGTAGCGCCGGGATATCTCGGAGGCGATGAGCCTCGCCAGCGTCTGGTTACCCTTGGACCCGAGGAAGGAGTGGACGATGGCATACCTGCCACTCTCCTCGATGAGCACCTCCCGGGGTTCCCTGTAGTCCTTGAAGTAGTCCACGGGCGCCCCCTGGGCCAGCATCTCCCTCACCCTTTGGGCAACTACCCTGTGGACGGGTATCTGCTCCCCTATCCACGCGGGAATGGCCCCTCCCGCCGGGTACTCCTCCACGAGGACGTCCCTCCCCTCGATGGCCAGCACCCGCCAGGTCCTCCCCCTCACCACGAAGACGGTGCCCGGCTCCAGGTACTCGGAGACGAAGTCCTCGTCCAGCATGGCCACGTTCCGCCGGCTGGCCACGTCCACCACGAAGAACTTCTCCTCGTCGGGTATCATGGAAAGATTCGAGTAGTAGTAGCGCCAGGTCCAGCGGCTCCTCCTCACCCTCTGCCCTTCCACCCTCAGGTACCCCTCGGACTCCAGCTGGGCGATGACCTCCAGCAGTTCCTCCCTGCTCAGGTCAAAGTAGGGGAAGGCCCGCCGGAACAGCTCCAGCATCTCCTCAATCTCGAACTCACCCACGTCCATGAGGAGGCCCGCCACCTGATGTGCAAGCACGTCGTAGGGCTTTTCCTCGTACTCTATGGGCTCCATCCATCCCTCCTCGAGGAGCTCCTTTATGGCGAGGGCCTCCACGTACTCGAGGGGGTTGGTGGCGATGACGTAGCCAACGGAGGGCCTGTCCCAGCGGTGCCCGCTCCTCCCCACCCTCTGGATGAGGCGTATCACCTGCCTCGGAGAGCCGTACTGGATGACCGCGTCTACGTCGCCTATGTCTATGCCCAGCTCCAAAGAGCTGGTGGCCACCACGTGCTTCACCTTGCCCTCCCTGAACAGCTTCTCCGTCAGAATGCGGGTTTCCCGGGAGAGGGAAGAGTGATGTATCTCCGTCTCCTCGTGGAGCTTTTTGAGATAGTAAGAGAGCTGCTCCGCCATGCTCCGGGTGTTCACGAAGGTGATGACCTGTTTATGTCTTTGAAGTATCTCGAGGATGGCCTTGAGCCGGGCATAGACGGACGCTTCGAAGCCCAGTTCCTTGGCCTCCTTCTTGGTTTCCTCGTCGGGTTGAGGAAACAGCACGTGTATCTCGTAGCGCTTCCGGCGAGAGACGTCTACGATCCTTATCTCCCGGTTTTTTCCGCCGAGAAACCTTGCCGCGACATCGGGGCTCCCCACCGTGGCCGATAGCCCTATGCGCTGGAACTCGCCAGCCCTGAGGGCCAGTCTCTCCAGCGCCAGGGCCAGCTGGTAGCCCCTCTTCTCTCCCACAAGTTCGT
>JAADDC010000020.1 GCA_013154145.1 Candidatus Iainarchaeum sp.
AACCGCTGACGTCAAGGATGATGAGCTGCGAACCGGCTGATTAGCCTGTACATTTGCGGGCAGTTCCTTTTCAGGCGCGTCAGTATGAGGTCCACGGGCTCCCGATACTTTTTCTTGAGAACATTTACGGGATCTTGGATACTCTGGAGCAGGAAGGAAACGTCAAATATGTCTCTGGGGGCGCATCTCCCGTGATAGAGTTTCTCTCCCAGTATATCTTCGTCGGAGAGAACGGGAATTCCGTCAACTACTTCGTATCCCAGTAGCTTTACATCCTTTCCTCGTCGATGCAACTCTATTTTCAGGGACTGGCCCGTTTCGGGATCCTCAACCACGATGATCGGCTCGAGCACGATCCTGTTGAAGCCGCTCAAGAGCCCGAACATGTCGCGAAAGAACCTTTCCCTGTCTACGGTCCAGCTGAAGAGATCAAGGTCGTAGCTGGCCCTGTGAGAGTACTTCAGGGTTAGGGCGGTCCCTCCACCTAAATACACCCCGTTTTCCTTCATGTAATCGGCTATGATGGAGAGTACTTTACGCTGGAGCTCCGTCAACATCCCTTATATTTTTCCTTGAGCAAGATAAAAACGATGTACTTGGAGCGCTTCCGCTGGGGAGAGTGGACAGATGGAGAGGAGCTCTTCTCCGCCCTGGAACGGGGATTTCTTCAGGCAGCCTACGAGTACCTCTGCTTGACAGGAGACCTCCACGGCCTGAGAAGAACAATCCTGAGGGTTCTGTCACTTCCCCTGGATAAAAATGTTAGGAAGCGCCTCCTGTGGCTGTTGAGAAGTGCAAGGAAGCTTGTCTTCCTTGACAGGGGCGATGGCTGGGCGATGGCGATGGTCGGGGGTAGGGTTGTGGGCTGGGTCAGGGTGAGGTCCGGCAGCTGTCGAAAGACCCTCAGGAAGTTCTAAAGGATAGGGGCAAAGCTTCTTTCGTGGAGCTGCGGGCAAGTCTTCATAGCCTCTCCACCCTCATCGAGAAGGCACGGAAGAAGAAAGCAAAAATAAGGGTAGTCGTCGCCGGAAACAGTTTCACCCTCTCGGAGATAGAACGGGTGAGGTACAGCCCCCGCGACTTCATAAACTTTCTCCGGCGCCTCCTGGATCCCATCATCTTCAAGAACCGGGTTTACAGGGCGAGGGTGGAGGAGACGGGCCAGCACGTCTACGTGAAAGTTGGCGACGAGCGCCTCAGGGACTACATCTGGGACTACCTCCTGCTCCCGCAGGTTTTGTATAGTTGTCCGGGTTCGAAGCTCCGCATAGAGGCTGAGATCGAGGAGGTTCCAGTAGAGCAAAGGATCGAGGCGGCCTCCCTTTACTTCGTCTCCCGCCTGCTCACGGCTGGAGATCTGCCCGTGGACCTCTCTATCTCGGCCAACGTCTTCCGCCACGTGGTGGACTCCATTCCCCTGCCGCCGAGGGAGTTTCTGCGCTTCGTGAAACCCAAGCCCTTACATCTCTTGACCGTTTTCCTGCGGGAGGGCTTCACGAGCGCCAGCCTCGTCCTCAGGGGACTTTACCTAAAGCTCAAGGGCGTACATCCCATCCTCGAAACCCGGGAAAGGTCCCTCATCTCGGCCTTCAACCGGCGGGTGGAGGAGATACTGAGCGCCATTGTCGACGGGGAGCTCAGCGTCCACGACGTCCTGGATGAGCTCATTGAAGAGAAGCTGTACATCCACAGGGAAACCCTCGGCTTCGATCATCCCCTGATAAAGGTGGGGACACCCCTTTCCCACTTCCTCAGTTTATAGTATTCTTCGAGGAGTTCTTGGAGGGGAACGTCCCCGCGGAGGGCTGGTGGCAGTCCGTCGGCCGGCTCCAGCCCCCTGAGGTAATTATAATAGCGCTCCAGGGAGATGGCTCGGTTTGCAAAGTCCTCGAGGTCGTACTCAATCCCCGTCACCGCGTGGAGCAACTTCCCGAAGTCCTCGTAATCTAAGGCGTAGGTGTCGAAGATGCAGACCACGGCGCTGTCCGCCACCATGAAGAGGTTCTGGCGGTGGTAGGCGTAGGCGGCCTTGCCCTTCGTCTCCTTGGGGTCAAGGGTGCCCAGGAGTACCTCGTCCATCAGCATCGTCTGGTTTTCGTCACCCCTGTTGTTGGTGGCAAGGGCCAGGGCGTAGCCCGCGGAACCCCTTGGATCGCAGACGCCGTTCTCCAACCCCCTCACGCTGATCTCCTTGATCTCCTTTGCGAGGGAAGGATTTTTGGCCAGCATCTCGAGGGCTTCCTCCACGGGTATCTTCATCTCTTCGCTCAGGCGGGTGGCCATGTAGCCGGCGGATATGGCGTCGAGTCCGAGGCGGTTGCACTTCTCGTAAAGCTTCCCCACCTCTTCCGGGTCGAGGACACCCCTCTCCACTCCGAGGGAAAGCAGTCCGCCCCAGTACTCGGGCCCGTGGCCCCGATATCTTCTTCCCCCGATGTACTTCTTACAGGCGATGGGGCACATCCAGCACTTCTCCTGGAGTGATCGTTGTGGGTCGATGAGGTCCTTCCACCGGGAAAGGAGTTCATCCACGCCCACGGGGACGGGATCCTTCCCAGCCCTTGGCAGGAAGCCTCCCCTCCCGATGCGCTTCACCAGCATGCCCAGCGTGCCCGAGGACCTCAGCTCCTTAACGAGAACGCAGTCGTTGAGTTTCTTGAGGGACTGAACCACGGCGGACCTCAACTCCTCGGGATGCTTCACGGGAGGTTCCCGGTCGCCCGGGATCACCACCACGGCCTTGAGATTCTTGGAGCCCATCACTGCCCCGTGGCCGGTTCTCCCGAAGGCGGAACTCCCGTCCACCATCATGGAGGCAATGGGAGATAGTTTTTCTCCAGCGGGCCCTATGGAGAGCACGGAGCCCCCGAAGCGTTCCTTGAGTTTTCGGGTGACCTCGTGGGTGTCGGCTCCCCAGAGATCTCCCGCGGGAAGGAAGTCCAGGCCCTCTGGGGAGACAACCAGTATCGTGGGCTCCTCCGCCCTCCCCGAGATGAACAGTCCGTCGTAGCCTGCGAACCTCAGGAAGGGGCCGAAGTCTTTGCCGCCGACGCTGTAAGTGAGGCGGCCAGTTTTAGGGGATAGGGTGACGCTGACGCTGCGACCAGCGGCGGGAACCCCCTTCACGCCCGTCAGGGGACCCGTGAGGAGGAGCAGGGGATTTTCGGGGGAAAGGGGCTCCGTGGACGGGGGTATTTCTCTGAAGAAGAGGTAGGCTCCCAGTGCCCGACCCCCTATCCACTCCTGGGCCTCCTTGATCTCACTAACGGCGTAGCTCTCTTCGCCGAGGTCTATCCTCAGGAGGCGAAACATCAGATTTAGAAGGGCTCCCCCTACTTAAATCTATGGGGATGACGAGTCTTTACCGGCCTGAGGGGTGATGAAGCGAGGTATTGCCGACCCCCTTTAAGTTCTTCCCCTCACATCCTACCGTGGCGGAGCTCCTCTACCTTGAGGACCCTTATCTAAAAGAGTTCGAGGCCGAGATAGAGGAAGTCACTGATGAGGGTGTTATCCTCAACCGGACGGCCTTTTACCCACGGAGTGGCGGCCTCGAAGGCGACCGGGGCATCCTCGTCGTCAACGGGAAGGAGTACAGGGTTCTCGGGGCGCGGAAGGTCGGCGACAGGGTCCTCCACCTCTTGGATACCACCGAAGGACTGGAGCCCGGCATGAAGGTGAAGGGAATCATAGACTGGGAGAACCGCTACAGGCAGATGAGGCTGCACACGGCCTCCCACATCATCTCGGCCCTCTTCTATGACCTCTATGGGGCTATGGTGACGGGCGGCCACATCACCGCCGAGAAGGCTAAGGAGATGTACAACGTGGAGAAGATCACGCCCGAGATGATCCGGGAGGTCTTTTCGCGGGCCAACGAGATCGTGAAGAGGGACCTCCCCGTGAAGGTCTACTGGATGGAGAGGGAAGAGGCCCTGAAGATACCGGGCATCGTGAAATTGGCTTCAAAGATGCCGCCGGAGATCAGGGTCTGGCGCATTGTCGAGATCCCTGGCGTGGACATTCAGGCCGACGGCGGTCCCCACGTGAGCAGGACCGGCGAGATCGGCGAGATCGTCTTCTTGAAGAAGGAGAACAAGGGGAAGGGTAAGAAGGTGGTGGTGTTCACGGTCAAGCCCTAAAAGCTTCTTGGCTCTA
>JAADDC010000072.1 GCA_013154145.1 Candidatus Iainarchaeum sp.
GAAGTGCAAGACCCCTTTTTAAACCATATTGCACTTCACCTTCAGGACTGCAGGAGTAATTTTAAATAACTCGGCCCGCATTTACTTAGGATGGGTGGCCGTCTTTGCCGCTGAAGGACCGGTTTCTTCCCCCGAAACAGCCGGAGGTGGTAACTTGAAGATATACAACAGCCTGACCAAGCGCATCGAGGAGTTTGTGCCCATCAGAGAAAAAGAGGTTCGCATGTACACCTGTGGACCCACCGTCTACGACTATCCGCACATCGGACACGGCAGGACCTACGCCGTCTGGGACACCCTCAAGCGCTGGCTCTACCACCTGGGCTACGACGTCTACCACGTGATGAACATCACGGACGTGGGCCACCTGACGGGCGACATGGACTTCGGGGAAGACAAGATACTTAAACGAGCCCTGGAGAAGAAGATGGAGCCCATGGTGCTCGTGGAACGGATGACCGACGCCTTCTTTGACCAGATGTTCAAGATCAACGTCCAGAAGCCCGATCTGACGCCCCGGGCGTCCTGTCACATCCCTGAAATCCTCGAGGTGACCAAGAAGATCATAGAGAACGGCTACGCCTACGTGGTGAACGGGAGTGTTTACTTCGACGTGGAGAGGTATATGAGAGACTATCCCTACCCCGAGTTCGTTGAGATGGACCTGAGCGAGCTGGAAAAGGTCCACAGGGTGGAGCCCATCCCCGAAAAGAAGAACAAGTGGGACTTCGCCCTCTGGAAGAAGGCGCCACCCTCCCACATCCTCCAGTGGCCTTCCCCCTGGGGCTATGGGTTCCCCGGCTGGCACATCGAGTGCACCGTCATGAGCGCCAAGTACCTGGGCGAGGAGTTTGACATACACGGCGGCGGCGAAGACCACAAGTTCCCCCACCACCCCAACGAGAGGGCCCAGGCCTTCGCGGCCTTCGGGAAGGGGCTGGCCCGCTACTGGATGCACACGGGCTTTGTGAAGATCAACGGGGAGAAGATGAGCAAGAGCACGGGCAACTTCGTCTACCTCCACGAGGCCACGGAGAAGTACGGCGGCGACGCCGTCCGCTTCTGGTCCATCTCCTCCCACTACAGGCGCCAGGTGGACTACACGGACGAGGCCATGGAGGCAGCCAAGAACGCCCTGGACTCTCTCTACCTCTTCGTTCAGGATCTGGAGGAGGCCGGCGGCGGCGGACAGAAGGACCCCCACAGGGAGGAATTCGTGAAGCGCTTCGAGGAAGCCATGAACAACGACCTGGACACGGTTAACGCCGTCAAGGCCCTCTTCGAGCTGCGGAAGCGCTGGTACGCCGAGAACCTTTTTGATAAGGTGAGCGAAGAGGAAGCGAAGAAGACCTACGAGACGGTGGTCTACTACGGCGGCATCCTGGGCCTCGAGCTGGACGCCAGAACCTACAGGAGAAAGCTACTGGAAAGGTACTCTGACGAGCTCCTGAGCTTCATCGTAGACCTTAGACAAGACCTCAGGAAAGAAAAGCTCTATCGCTACAGCGACGAGATCCGCGAGAAGCTCAAGGAAATGGGCATAGAGCTCATGGACGTGCCCGGGAAGACCAAGCTGCGCTTTAGAAAGTGAGGTCGTAGCGGACCACGAAGCTATTGCCAAGGGAGAAGTACTCCGCCGGACGGGAGCGAATGCCGATGTCCCTAAGGATCAAAGAGAGGTCCTCGAAGTAGTCGTGAAGGCCGCAGGAGACGCAGAGGTAGCCGTGGAAGAGGGCCGTGAAGAAGGGCTTTTCGTCCACCACCAAGGAGATGATCTCCACCCTCGACTCGGGGGCGAAGCTCTCGTTGTAGAGGTGCTCCCCCTCCCTAAGAACGTTGAGGATGAAGCGCGTGTCGGGAGTAATGGGGAAGAGCAGGGGAACCCGTGAGCGAAGGCGCAGGGTCTCCCCATCGAAGGAAAGGGTGGGGAGCAGCACGTGGGTTTTTCTTCTTAGGGAGGAGATCAGGGCGTGCGTGAAGGCCGGGTCGCGCTGCAGATGGGGAGAAAAAACGTTCACGGCGTCACTCATCGTCAGAAACATGATCATCGAGCGGGGGTACTTGGATATCTCTTCCACGTGGCGGCGGCCCCTCTCCGTGGGGGCGTCGGGAAACAGGGCAACGTCCCCCTCGAAGAGAGTACACCCCTTCACCTCCAGGGGGACTGCCCCGTCGTCGTAGACCAGGGCAAAGTCTATGCGACTGTTTCCCATCTTCACCTCCTTTCCATATCCACGGACGTCCCTGAACTCTGGGAGCAACCCCTCCACTATAATCTTCTCGGCGATCTGGGAGTGGAGGCCCGAGTTGGTGAGCACCCAGCCGTGGGGTGAACGAAACACCGCCACCAGCTCGTAGGGTAGCTTACCACCTTCCTTCTTCCTGACGAGGACCGGGACACCCTTCTTGAGTAGCTCTCCCAGCCGCCCCGAGTCCCGTATGTGAATATCTACCTCTTTCCCGTCGAGGATCATCCTCCCAGCGAAGCGGTTGATCCTCTCGAGGAAACGCCCCTCCTCTAACCCCTCAAGCCGGAGCAGCTCCACGGAAGCGGACCCCCGGAACCCTGTTGAGGATAAACCATATGTCCACGGGCCGGACGTAGGCCAGGTTTGGAGGCGGATGCCTCACGCCCGGATAATCCCAGTTCCACAGCCGCGAGGAAACCTCCCTGACGCTTTTTATCCCCGTGCCCGGCTTCAATAACTTCACGGCGTAGAGGGCGGCGGCGTTGGTCTGGGAGCACTCCACCAGCTGTTTATTGGGCGAGAGATCCACACTCCCTGCGTTTCTTAGTTCCAAGAGGTTGCCCCTGATCTTCCACTTGCTCACCTTGGGGGACTTCTCTATCACCCTCGACCGCGGAAGAACGTACTCTCCCTCCCTCTTGTAGTCCAAGGCTTTCAGGGCTTCCCGGGCCATTTCTTTCAGGGAATCCCCTTCCCGGGGTCTGTACTCGTCCATCACCACGATACGGTGGGCCGCTTCGGCCAGCGGCAGCGATCCGCTGGCCACGACAGTCAGGTCGAAGGGCACGGAGTGGGCCAGGTCGCTGATGGGCACCACCGTGCGCTTACCCGTTATGCGCTCCGCCAGCACGTCCCTGTGGATGAAGTTGGTGGCGGTGGCATCCTCGTCCAAGAGGATGTGCTTGGAGCCCGCTTCCACGGCCTCCTGAACGGAGGCGGCCACGCTGGTGGCGCCGCTGGCGTCCGGCGTGGAGAAGCACCCCGTGTCTCCTCCCCGGGGCAGTTCCTTCACGAAGGCCCTCACGTCCACACAACTGACCCATCTGCCGTTCTCACTCTCCACGTAAAAGGAACTCTCCTGCGCGATGACGTACTCGCGCCCGTCTCCCGGGACGTGGTTCCAGACACCCCTGTAGATGGCCTCCAGGAGGGTGGTCTTGCCGTGGAAGGCGGGGCCCACAACGAGGGTAAGTCTCTTCCCGGCCATGCCCCTGATCACCCTTCCACTGGGGAGCTCCAGCTCGACGGCGTACTTGGGCGGCGCCTCGAAGGGGACGGCGTCGGGCAGGGGCTCTTCACAGCTGCCACACCTGCGGGGGAGAACGCTTCCATCTGCCACGAAGAAGCTGAGCCCCTCTTTCTTCAACCAGCCGCGGATGAACTGCTGGTCCCTCCAGAGGAGGTAGCGCTCCCGGAGCTCGGCGGGCGAAATCTCCCGGAGGGCCGTCTCCACGAGGGAGGGCACCCTCTCGAGAAGTAATTCCCGGGCGACGTCACCCAAAATCCTTCTCCTGCGGGCAGGGAGCCCCACCCAGAGCCGCACGGTGAGCTCAGAGTCGTTCAGTTCCACCGCAGAGCGGGGTATCACGATGTGTTTGGGGCGGGGGACCGCCACCACGCCGCTCTTCCCCTCCCCGGCACCCCTTATTATAAAATTAGGGAAGAGGGAGAAGAGCTTCCGGTGGAGGAGGTCCGCAAAGGGAATGGGCTCGAGGGGAGGTCGCGGGAGAAAAAGCTTTACCTCCACGGTGCTGGGCGGCGCAAAGGGATCCGACTGGACCCGCGTCAACCTCAGACTCAGCTCTCCAACCCGGAACAACCTCCCCTGAAGTGACCTGTACCACTTGTAGCCCCTGCCATCGATGCGTTCGAAGACGTCCACGAAACCAAA
>JAADDC010000006.1 GCA_013154145.1 Candidatus Iainarchaeum sp.
CCTTGACCCTTTTTGCCGAGCGGGAGTTGTAGTGGGGCTGGGGGAGCACCAGCTTCATCTGAAGTCCTTCCGCAGGGACACTAACTCGGACGGGGGCCGAGGGACGGGCCGGATGACTAATCGCTTCTCTCTGGAGTTCGGCCAGAAGTTTTAGGGCCTCAGGGACGGAGAAGGGCCTTCGAGGATAGAGCAGGAAAAGGTTGTTGCCGTGGCTGGAGCGCAGGTCAACGACGGTAAGGTTTTCTCTGTCCAGCTCTGCAAGCAATTCTTCCAGGTAGCGGCGGGGCGACAGCATGGTTCTTTTACCACCCACGAGGGAAGAAGAATAGAGGTTTATTTAAGGTGTGCGCCGGCGGAGGGACAGGGGTTCACCTTTCACCCCTGCCGGTCAGCCGGCGCTGTGCCCGGCCCGTCCGGCCCGGGATCACCTTTCCTCCGGGCGGGGATGGGCCGGACATCTATATGGAAGTTGCTAAGCCCTTTAAGTATTGGAAGGCATCTATGGGGGTGAGGGTGGACCTGCACAACCACACCTGGTTCTCCAAGGACGGAATGATGCCGCCCGGGAAGCTGTTGGAGCTCGCCCGGAGGAGGGGCATCGACGCCATCGCCATAACAGACCACAACAGGCTCACAAAGGTGAAAGATCCTTCCATTCCGGTCATACCCGGCGAGGAGATAAAAACGACGAAAGGGGAGGTTATAGGGCTGTTCTTGAACGAAGAAATACCCGGGGGGTTGTCACCGGAGGAGACCTTCGAGCTCATCGAGGAGCAGGGAGGTATTGCCGTCATCCCGCATCCATTTGATAGGTTCAGGAAGCGTACTGCGCTGCTCCTGAGGATTTCGCCAGAGGAACTACCCAAGCACGTTCTCATCGAAGTGATCAACGGGAGGTACGTGATGGATCGCTTCCGAAGGGAGGCTGAGGCCTTTGCCAGAAAGTGGAACCTCCCTGCGGTGGGGGGATCCGACGCGCACACGCCCGTGGAAGTAGGGAGGGCCTGGACGGAGGTGCCCGAGTTCTCGGACCTGGAGGAACTTTACAAGCACCTAAAGAAGGGGAGAACGAGGCCCGCGGGTGGCTACTCGCCCCCCTGGGTCCACCTCACGGTCCCCGTGTTAAAGGTCCTCCACCGGCTGGGTCTTTTGCCCCACCACCCCATTTAAAAACTTGTAGAACCGTGGTTATCATAACCACGGTTCTACAACTGACTAGATAATCCCCAGTCGCTTTTTCATCTTGCAGACGGCGCAGATCCTTCCGCTGGTGGGCATGCCGCAGATCTCGCAGCGGTTGGGGGGCTCCTTGGGAGGTTCGGTTTTTTCCAGGAAGAAGCGCAGGAGGTTCTTCCTCGCGCCGGGCACCCTCCTCTCGAAGTCCTTCAGGAAGCGGCGCAGGAGAACCGTGGGTGCCTCTTCTTCCGAGGGACAGCCCGTGGGGAAGGAGACTATTCCGCGTTTTTTGGCTTCCTCGGCAATCTTCTCTTCCCTCACGTAGAAGAAGGGGCGGATCTTCAGGGGGCCCACGGAGGTCTTCAGCACGGGCCGCAGGGTGGAGGAAAAGGAGACGTTCCCCGTCATAGCATTGTAGAGGTAGAAGGAGACCACGTCGTCGAGGTTGTGGCCCGTGGCCACGGCGTCGTAGTCTCTTCCCAGGTAAAGGAGGTAGTAGCGGAGGAGAGTGGAGCAGATGGCGCAGGGATTGCCCCTGAGCCTGCTCACCAGCTCGTCAAACCTCATTCCCCACTCATCTTCCAGCCTCCACACCTTCAGGGGGAGCCCCAACTCGCTGGCAAAGCGCTCCACGTGCTTCTCAAGGAGCTCACTACCCTTCTGGCCGAAGTTCAGGTGGAGGAGCTCCACACTTACGTCGTCCACCTCGGAAACGTGCTTGAGAACCACCGCGAGCATCAGGGAGTCCTTGCCGCCGGAGATGCCCGAGAGTATGCGCGCCCCGGGCCAGTACATCCGCTGGCTCCGCATAAACATCCGTATCTTTTCCTCGAAGGGGACGCTCTTCTTGCCCACGGCAGAACTTTTCCTCAAAGGATTTTTAAGAAACGACCGGTGCTCCGTAAACACACCAAGGAATGTGGTGCGGGTAGTTGAAGACCACCCTCGGCCCGCGATCCATTGGCGGACCGGTTGCACGGAGCCCCATAGGGAGCGCCGGGGGCGGGATTTGAACCCGCGCGGGCAGGCGCCCATCGGATCTCAAGTCCGACCCCTTGGACCGCTCGGGCACCCCGGCACCACTAAGAGCTCGCCGGGAAGGGTTTAAGTGGAGTCCGGCGCCGGAGCCTCCGACCTTCTTAAACCCCTTGGAGCAGTTCTATGTATGCCGGTCTTTCTCAGGGAAGAGGAGATCATGCGGCAACTGAAGGACAAGCCGGCTATCATCTTCTCCGCCCACGGGGGTCTCGGCGGCGTCAACTCCGCCGTGTACAGCGTCCTCAAGAGGGAAAGGTACGTGCCCAGCATGGAAGCCATCGAGCACATCGAGAGACTGGTGGAGGCGGTGATAAGGGGGATTAAAAAGGGAGAAAAGGTAGAACTCCCGGAGATATACATCGTAGAACGGAGGCGCTACGTGGGTGACAGCGGACGATACGCAGACGTGTACCATTATCGTTCTGTGGATCCGCAGCTCCTGCTCTTGGGGATGAAGACCCTTCTGGAGGACGCGGAGCTGGGCGATGACCTGGACCTGGCCATGAACTACCTGCGGAGGTACTATTTTTCCCTTTCTCCCGAAGAGCGGAAGAAGGAGGTCTTTCTCGTCAAGGGGAAGCCGAGGACGAAGCTCGGTGCCGCGGTTCAGCTGCTCCTCCACTCCATGGCCCTGGTTGCCAAGGAACTGGCCGGCCTGAAGGGCAGGCACATGGTGCTTTACCACGGAGAGAGGGTGGAACACGCCAGAAGAGTTCTCAGGGGTGAACAAGGTGCCCTTTGATCCCATCGAGCTGGCAAGAATCACCGAGGAGATCGTCTGCGACGGAGAAAAACGGAAGTACTACCGCTTTCGCTACACGGGGTTCTACGGGGGGTCTGCTACCGCCGACGTGGTGGGATGTAACCTTAGGTGCGTCTACTGCTGGAGCTGGAAGTACGTGAGCAACCCCGAAAAATACGGAAGGTTTTACTCGCCCCGGGAAGTGGTCAACATCCTCAACCACATGCTCAGGAAGCACGGCGGCATCGCGAGGCTCACCGGCGGCGAGCCCACCATATGCTTCCGCCACCTTCTGGAAGTGATGGATGGCGTTGAGGGGGAGTTCGTTCTAGAGACCAACGGGATACTCCTGGACGAGGAGAAGGTGAGGGAACTGAGCAACTATGACCACATCTTTGTGCGCGTCTCCCTGAAGGGAGTCGACAGGGAGAGCTTCGAGAGGGTGACGGGGGCCAAGGGTGAGTACTTTGATAAACAAATAGAAGCCCTGAAGCTCCTGGCCAAGTACGGCGTGCCGGCCCGTCCGGCCATCCTTTTTAACCTCTTCCCCAAGGAAAAGCTCGTCGAGCTCCAGCGAATGCTGTTAAGGATTTCGCCCCGCTATGTTCTGGAACTGGAACCATTCTCCAACTACGGGGGTGCGTTGGAACGGCTGCGAAGGGCTGGGTTGCACTTGCATTCCTTGGAGGAGTACTTATAGGATTGTTAATGTCTGCGATGAGCAGCGTCCAGGTCTACAAGGTGGAGGACTACTGCCGGGACGTGGGGAACCTCATTGACTCGGCGAAGGACGAAATCGACGTGGCCGTCTACCTCATCCGCTATAGAGACACGAACTGTCCCGAGATCCTTCTGGAGAAGCTGGTGGAAGCAAGGGAGCGTGGCGTGGACGTCCGCGTCTTCACGGAGGAGGACGATTACAACGAGAGGGCTGTGGAGTTCCTGAGGGAGCACAACGTGCCCGTCTTCATAGTGGAGCCCTTCCTCCACGCCAAGGCCCTGAAGGTGGACGACTGCGTGGTGGTGGGCTCCCACAACTGGACCTGGAACGCCATGCACAGAAACGTGGAGGTCTCTCTGATCGTTTGTAATACGTCCGTCCTTGACG
>JAADDC010000012.1 GCA_013154145.1 Candidatus Iainarchaeum sp.
CTGTTCACGAGGTTGGGCACGAGCTCGGCCACCCTCTGGAGCTGAACGTCGATGTCGGCCCAGGCCTGCATGGCCCGCATCCTCAGGAGAACCATGCGGTTGTAAGCGTAGATGATGAGAACGATGAGAAGGACGACGATGCCGATGACGATCCAGAGAGGGTCCATGGTATAAAGTGGGGCCAAGGATTAAAGAATGAAGCGGTCGGCCAGGCTACCCACGGCGAAGCCCACCAGCGCAGCTATGCCCACCACCGCCACGTTCTCCCTGAACTCCTTCCAGAAGTCCTTCTCGTGGACCACGGAGCTGTAGAAAGTGAACACCGCCAGCACTACCATCGAGAGGATAAGTGCTACCATAAAAGCCACGTAGGGGTTGGAGAAAAGAAAGTAGGGCAGCACGAGGAGCGCCGTCACGCTCAGGTAGGTGCTCCCGCCGTACACCATGGCCCTCCACGGGTTCACGCCGTTCTGCATCTCCTTTGCCTGTAAGAAGGTGGCTGCCGCCATGGAGACGGCCGTGGCCACACCCACGATGAGGGAGTAGACCCCCACCTTGAGGCTTTCGCCCGTGGCACCAAGGAAGCCTGCCTGCGTCCCCATGAGGCTTATGATGCCGTCCACGACGCCCAGCGCCATGAACGAAAGGTACTTCAACCTCTCCTCCTTGATCCAGCTCCTGAGCATGTACTCGTAGCGCTTCGTGGAGCGTATGAGCCTCCTGAGGAGCTTCTTGTCCTCCCCGTCCTTCTCTTCTTGAAGGAGCCTCCGGTACTCGTTCAGCACCTCCTCCTCGTTGCTCTCGGCGAGCTTTATGACAAAGGTATATCCAAAGAGCCTGTAGAGAAGGAAGTAGAACCAGAGCTTCAGGTGGTTTAGCCTTGGCTTCACGTGGGGGTGGAGCTTCATCAAGGCTTCCAGATCCTTCCGCTCCTTCTCCAGTAATCTCCGGAGTATCCTCCTTTCCTTCTCATTCTTGACGTGGGATATGACCAGCTCGTAGAGCTTGACGTCAAAGAACTCGTCGTTGACGAGGCGTTGAATGCGTTCTGAGTCCTCGTCCACCCTCGTAAAGGGAGGGGAAGTTGTTTAATTAGGATGAGTCATATCATTCCGGGTGAAAAACATGAAGCTCATAAACAAGCTCAGCACGGGCCTTGTCATCGCCGGCGCCTACGCCACGAAGGTCCGGAAGACCCTCTTTGCTCAGTTAAAGGAAGAGGTGAAGGCGGGTATCGTAAGCTCCTCGGAGATCGCCCGCGCCGCCGGAGAACTCAACCGCATCCTCTTCGAGATCCTCGTCAACCGCCTGAACATCGACAAGGGCGACGTGGTCCGCATCCGCATCGAGTACGTGGTGGAAGAGGGGAAGATCGTCTGGAGGTTCAACACGCTGGAGATCGAGGCCTTCAGGAGGATACCCGACGCCGACGTGAGGGAAGCCATACAGGAAGTGCTCCAGAAGGGCATCCCCAGCTTCACGTACACCATCAAGAGGCTGGGCAGCACGCCCATCGGCGACGAGGTCTTCGCCATCTACGAGAACGACGAGGAGGTGGGCATACTGGTAGCTACCCCCGCGGACGGCGAGGTGGTGGTCCGGGGAGCCCTCAGGAACCCGCCCCGCATCATAGAGAAGACCAAGCTGACCCTCCAGGGATCCGTCGAGGAGACGGTGTCCAAGAACATTCAGGTGCTCTCCGAGAGGGCCAAGCCCGCCGCCGACGAGGTGGTGGAGAAGGTCATCAAGGAGATCGAGGACCTCCTTTAACCCCTTCTTCCCTACTTTTACCCCATGGTGAGGGAGGAACTCCTGAAGGAGTACTCGAAGGTGTGGGCCATAAACTACGCCTCCGCCCTCATGGGCTGGGACTCGGAAACCTACATGCCCGAGGGCAGTGCCAAGGAAAGGGGTGAGGCCTCGGCCATCCTCAGCTCCCTAAAGCAGTCCATACTCACCTCTCAGCGCTTCCTCGACCTCTTTGAAAAGCTAAAGGAGTCCGCCTCCGACGACTTCGAGAGGGCCCTCGTGAGGGTCCTCGAGCACGACCTGAAGTACTACCTGCGCTTGCCCCCGGAACTCATAGAGGAGATGGAGAGAACGACCAACGAGGCGAAGATCGCCTGGAGGAATGCCAAGAAGCGCTCGGACTTCTCCCTCTTTGCCCCATACTTGGAGAAGATCGTGGAGCTGAGCAGGGAAGCTGCCGAGCGTCTCGGCTACGAAGAGCACCCCTACGACGCTCTCCTGGACCTCTACGAGGAGGGGTTGAAGACCTCCGACGTGGAGAGGATGTTCGACGAGCTCAGGTCACCCCTCAAGAAGGAGCTCCAGCGCATACTCGACTTCTGGCCACGGGAGCATCCCCTCGAGGAAACCCCCTACCCGAGGGAGGGGATGGAAAGACTGAACAAGGCCCTCCTCGACGCCCTGGGCTTCCAGTGGGATTACATGCGCGTGGACAGCTCCGCCCACCCCTTCACGGAGAACATCGGCCTCTACGACGTGCGCATCACTACCTGGTACCACCCCAAGGACTTCAGGCGGAGCCTGCTGGCCACCGTCCACGAGTTCGGCCACGCCCTCTACGAGCGCAACTGTGACCCCAGCCTCTGGAAGACGCCCCTCTGCGGAGGGGTCTCCCTGGGCATCCACGAGTCTCAGTCCCGCTTCTGGGAGAACGTCGTGGGGAGGAGCAGGGCCTTCGCGGACTTCGTGGCACCCATGGTAAGGGAATACCTGAACATAGAAACCTCCCCCCACGAGATCTTTCGCTACTTCAACGTGGTGAGGCCCTCCCTGATAAGGGTGGAGGCTGACGAGGTGACGTACAACTTCCACATCATGCTGCGCTTCGAGATAGAGAAGGGGCTCATAGAGGGGTCCATCGAGGTCAGGGAACTCCCGGAGGTCTGGAACAGTAAGATGGAGGAGTACTTGGGCATAAGGCCGTCCAATGACAGCGAGGGCGTGCTCCAGGACATCCACTGGAGCCTTGGGGCCATTGGCTACTTCCCCACCTACTCCATCGGCACCATCGTGGCAGCTCAGATAAAGAGGGAGATGGAGAGGGAGCTCCCCCTGGAGGAGCTCATCCGGGAAGGCAACTTCGCCCCCATCCGGGACTGGCTCAAGGAAAGAATACACCGCCATGGTCGCCTGTATCCGCCCAGGGAGCTCTTGAGAAGGGCCCTCGGCGAGGAACTCAATCCCTCTGCCTTCATCGAGTACATCAGGGGGAAGTACCGTGAAGCCCCGTGACATCGTCCTGAAGCCCTCCCAGGAAGCGGACGGCGAGCCCGTGGAGGGCCCGTGGCTGGACGACGTGAAGTCCCTTGAGGAAGTCATCGAGAAGTACAAGCAGATTGGCTTTCAGGCTACGGAGCTGGCCAGAGCCATAGAGATCTGGAGGGAAGTGGAAGAAAAGCGAAACTCGGGGGAGGAGGTCCGGGTTTTTCTGGCCTTCACATCTAATATCATCTCCTCAGGGCTCAGGGAGATCATAGCGTGGCTCGTAAAGGAAAGGAAGGTGGACGTGATCGTGACCACCGCCGGAGGCGTCGAGGAGGACTACATCAAGGCCCTGAAACCCTTCGTCCTCGGGGACTGGAAGGTGAACGACGCGGAGATGAGGGAGAGGGGCATCAACCGCATAGGGAACATATTCGTGCCCAACGACCGCTACATCCTCTTCGAGAAGCACATGATGCCTTTTTTCGAGCACCTATTAGAACTACAAAGGGAAAGGGGACGTCCCCTGAGTGCCAGGGAAGTGATCCGGGAGATGGGGCGCTGGCTGGACATCCACGGCGGCGAGGGAAAGCTCCGGAGCTACCTCTACTGGGCCTACAGGAATGACATCCCCGTCTTTGCGCCGGCCCTCACGGATGGTTCCTTCGGCGACATGCTGTATTTCTTCAAGGAAGAGCGCGGAGACAGGGAACTCCTCATAGACATTGCCAGCGACATCGTGGAGCTCAACAACTTGGCGGTGACGGCCAAGGAAACGATGGTGTTGGTCCTCGGCGGATCCCTTCC
>JAADDC010000069.1 GCA_013154145.1 Candidatus Iainarchaeum sp.
GAGGCCAACGCCCACTTCATCGCCATCAACGGCCCGGAGATCATGGGCAAGTTCGTGGGCGAGGCCGAGGAGAAGCTCCGCAAGATCTTCGAGGAGGCCAAGAAGAACGCGCCGGCCATCATTTTCATCGACGAGATCGACGCCATAGCTCCCAAGCGGGAGGAAGTGGTCGGTGAAGTGGAGCGGCGCGTCGTGGCCCAGCTCCTCACCCTCATGGATGGTCTGGAGGCCCGGGGCGACGTAATTGTCATAGCTGCCACCAACCGCCCCAACGCCATAGACCCGGCCCTCCGCAGGCCCGGCCGCTTCGACCGTGAGATCGAGCTGCCCGTCCCCGACAAGAAGGGCCGCTTCGAGATCCTCCAGATCCATACCCGTCACGTTCCCCTGGACGTCCTTGACTCGCCCGAGCGGGTGAAGAAGGTAATTGACGACCTCGTGAAGGACATAGAGGCAGCCGAGAAGGTCCTCGAGAGGATCAAGAAGGGTGAAGAGGTAAAGACAGCCATAAAGGACCTCAGGGGCGAGATCGGCCGCCGGGTCCAGAGGGAGAAGGAAGAGAAGGTGGGAGAGGTTCTGGAAAAGGAGCTCTCTTACTCGGAGGAGCTCAAGGAACTCAAGAAGAAGATCTCCAAGGCCAAGGACATGGAGGAGATAAGGAAGGTCATCGAGTCCTCTTCCTACGTGGTTAGGGAAAGGGTGGAGAGCGCCCTGAGGAATGCCCTCCTCTGGGAGATAGCTGAGCGCACCCACGGCTTCGTGGGCGCCGACCTGGCGGCCCTGGTGAGGGAGGCCGCCATGAAGGCCCTCAGGAGGGTGCTCCCCAAGATAGATTTGGAGAAGGAGGAGATACCGCCGGAGATCCTCGACGAGCTGGTGGTGAAGCGGGAGGACTTCGAGGAGGCCCTCAAGGAGGTGCGCCCCTCTGCCCTCAGGGAGGTCTTCATAGAGGTGCCCAACGTCCGCTGGGACGACATTGGCGGCCTCCGGGAGGTGA
Source organism: Candidatus Iainarchaeum sp. (assembly GCA_013154145.1). GTDB lineage: Archaea > Iainarchaeota > Iainarchaeia > JAADDC01 > JAADDC01 > WANZ01. The sequence goes on from JAADDC010000069.1 coordinate 998, forward strand.
AGAAGAAGCTGCGGGAGGCCGTGGAGTACCCCCTCAAGTACAGGGAGGTTTTTGATAAAATGGGCATCGAACCTCCCAGGGGAATACTCCTCTACGGTCCCCCAGGAACAGGTAAAACTCTTTTGGCAAAGGCCGTTGCCACCGAGAGCGAGGCCAACTTCATCGCCATCAAGGGTCCCGAGATACTCTCCAAGTGGGTGGGGGAGAGCGAGCGCATGATTCGCGAGGTGTTCCAGAAGGCCCGGCAGAGCGCCCCCACGGTCATCTTCATCGATGAGATCGACGCCATAGCTCCCATGAGGGGCCTGTTCCCCGACTCCCACGTTACGGACCGCATTGTCAACCAACTGCTCACGGAGATGGACGGTATCTCCGAGCTCAAGGACGTGGTGGTCATCGCCGCCACCAACCGCCCCGACATCATCGACCCTTCACTCCTGAGGCCGGGCCGCTTCGACCGCATCATCTACGTGCCACCGCCTGACAAGGAGGCCCGCAAGGAAATCCTTAAGGTTCATACGAAGGGCGTACCCCTGGCCAGGGACGTGGATTTGGATCAGCTGGCGGAGCTCACGGAGAACTACTCGGGCGCCGACCTCATGGCCCTGGTGAGGGAGGCCGTCTTCATCGCCCTCGAGGAGAGCGGCATGAAGCCCACCAAGGTGAAGATGAAACACTTCCTGAAGGCCATGGAGGAGGTGCGCCCCTCCTTGGACAGGGAAACGGTCCAGTGGTACGAGAGCTTCGCCGAGTACATGAAGAAGATGAGGAGGAGAAAGAAAAAGGAGGAGAGCCCCAGCTACATCGGCTGAAGCATCTCCATCGTCTTCTTCAACCTTTCCTCGATCTCCTCCCTCAACTCCTTGCCCACGCGCCCGAGGTACTCCTCCACCACCTTCAGCTTCTTTTCCACGAGCTTCCCGAACCCCTTGACTTCGTCCTCGTCCACGACGGGCAAGTAGAAGCCCAGCAGCTGGGGATCAATGACTCCGAGACCGTCGGCGAACCTCATGAGTTCCCCGTAGGGAGTTCGGGGTGCGTCCTTGCTGCCGTGGTTCCTTATGGCGTCGTAGACGTGAGAAACAACGTCTTCGTCGGCTCCGATCTCCTCGAGTCTCCTCTTCACGGCCTCGGCGCCGGCCCTCCTGTGATCGTCGGGGTCGATGGCGTAGCCCACGTCGTGCAGCCAGGCGGCCACCTCCACCACGCTCTTCTCCAGCTTCCAGTCGTCGGCTATCTTCACCGCCCAGAACAGGACCCTCTCGCTGTGGTAATAAACGAATTCCGGGTAGAGGAGGGCGTAGGCAACCGAAGCCGCCTCCTTGGAGAGCTTCTTAACTTCCCTGCTCCTCAGGAGCTCCAAGGCCTCCATAAAACAATAGGGTACCAAATACTTAAGGGGATGATGAGAGCCGCTCTTCCTGAGGGGTGATGAAACCGGCAGTGACTGACCCGCTTTTAAACCTTTGAAACTTTTAGTTGAGCGTGGCCGTGGAGGAAAGACCCCGCAAGTACTGGTTACTTCTCGACATCAACGGCCCGCTTGGCAGGGTGTCCAATCTCTGGGTGAAAACGCTAATGAAGACCCCCCTCGGGGACAAGGAACCATTGAAGAAAGAGCTCCTCGAGCTCTTCAAGGAACGAACCTTTACGCGGGACGTTGAGAAGTATAAGCGGATAGCGGAGCTTGTAGAGATGTTCATGGAAGATCCGCAGTTCCGGAAAAAGTTTAAGGAAGACCTACGCGAGCACCTTAACTCCTATGGATCGAAGGAGGACATCCGCAACCTACTGAAAGGCTTCGATCGGGTAATTCTTTACTCGAACATGCCCCACAGCGTTGTGAAGGTCGTTGCCGAAGTGTTAGAAGAAATGGGTGGAAGGAGCGTCGACGCACTTGGCTATAGCCCAAAGTTCCCCCAGCCCTATCGCGAGATGAAAGAAAGGCTCTCGCACTTGCTCCCCCACGACAAGAACGCCGTTGTACTCCACGTCACAGACGATGACGAGCCCCTGGAACTCGACAAAGAGGGCTACGCAGGTTACCACTACATCAAAAACGTGGATGCTCCCCACAAGCTACTTGCCATAAAAACATACGTCGATTCTTAAAGCTCCTTTGTAATGCAATGAACGCTCCCGTACATGTCGTTGTAGGGTTCCATGGGGAGTCCCACCACGTTTTCGCCCAGCTCCTGCAGGATCTTCGAGAGGGTTCCGACCTTGTTGTACACGCTGTCGAAGAGAGCAGAGTTCAGCTCGAAGTTGAGGAGGAAGCTCTTGTTAAGCAGGAACACGTTGTCAAACAGGTCCTTCAGCACCGCGTAAAGCGTGGATTCCCGGGTTCTGCCGCCCTCGTAGATCGTTACGGGGAGGTCCGCGTACTCCTTGTAGACGTAGGCGCTCCCCCTTCCAAAGCCAAAGAAGGTATCTAAGTGCATGGTGTCCATGTTTTCTCTTTCCCTGAAGTCCCCGGAGGAATCCCTGCGGACTAGCACGACGGCGTCGAAGTACTCCCTGAGGAAGGATGCCACCTTGGTGGCAGAGCTCAGCTTCGTCCTCGGCCCGGACCCCACGAAGGCCAGCTCCCTGCCAAAGTACCGGACGTCCCCACCCTCTACTTTATCTCCCGCGTCGAGGACATCCGTGATCCTCTCGTATCCCAGTCGCTCGAGGACGTACGAAAGGTAGAGGCTTTCGGCCCGGCGAACGACGTTCAGGTGGAGGGGGACGAAGGCCCGCTCCCCCGGAAGGGTCAGGACGGGGTCCCTGACGAAGACGGCGTTGAGCCCCACGGGCAATTCTCCCACCGTCCAAGGATTCAAAGAATCCTTTATTTCTCTGGCCAGAACCGGGGTCAGCTCCTCCAGGTAGGGATCGCCGCTGAAGGAGTTGAGATAATCGGCGAGATCAAGGACATTCCTCGTTATGATCTCACCGGCGTCCACGAACCTGTCCTCGAAAGCCCGGGACAGTGCTTCCCAGGAGGAAAGTAACTCCCTCACATCAACGGGCCTCCTCCAGAGCACGTCGGAGAGCG
>JAADDC010000021.1 GCA_013154145.1 Candidatus Iainarchaeum sp.
AGACGGTTGAGTAACTTCAGGACGGACCTGTCCAGCCATGGATGCTTCTTCATGGCCTCCACGTACCTCCTCTCGGCCCTCCTGAGTACGGCCCTGGCGTGGTGGACCTTCGCCGCCGCGGGGTCCGTGAACCTGAGAATGAATCGATTGATGGGGCCGGCCTCGGCCCACAGTTCATCAATGAGTTCCTCCCAGCGCCCAGTGGAGACATCGGGCAGTTTCTTGCCACCAGTGCCTATGTAAGAGGAGACGTCCATCAGCGTTTTAGCTACAGGCTCTAACAACTCGGCAGTTTCCGGGTAGAGGGCCACCGTCTCTCCCAGAAGGGACACCGCCTCGTCGAGGTCACCCACCAGCTCCACGTACTCGCAGTCCTTGTCCACCCGGAGCCTCCCCACCCAGGTCCTCCCGCTGTCCCCACTACCCGTGTAGATCATCGTGTCACCTCCTTGAGGGGTTCCAGGACCTCCGGGTGTGCCTCCACGTACTTTCTCACGGGCTCTAGCTTCTCTATGAGCCAGTCGGCCACGGCGTTCTTGAGGTCCAGGGGGTGAAGCCTCCCCTCCCTGAAGTCCTTGGCCAGCTCTTCAAAGGACGTGTAAATGACATCCCCGCCGTACTTCTCGGGCCGCCTCACCTCGAACTCCATGCCCTCCCTCCTCAAAATGATGTTCCTGACGATGTCGATGACGGGGTTGTTCTCTATCTCGCCGGCAGGACAGTAGGCGTTCCGCAACTTCCTCCTTATGTCCTCGGGGGAGTCGGTCACGTATATTGCCGTCTCGGGCTTGCTCTTGCTCATCTTGAACTCCAGCTGATCCTCTTCCCTGGAGTAGTCCATGCGCTTCCCTGCTTGCAATCCCATTAGCAGGTGGTGGTGTATGAGCACGGGCTTCTTCCAGCCCATCTTCTCCGCCACTTCCCTGTACATGACGTTTACCCTTCTCTGGTCCATGCCCAGCTGGGCGATGTCCACATCCAGGTACTTGATGTCCGTGGACTGCATGAGGGGGTAGAGGAGGAAGGCCGCGTGCTGCATCTCGGCCTCCTTTCTCCCCATTATGGGCGCCGCCCGCTTGATGCGAGAAATTGTTAGCTCCTTGGATATCCTCATGAGGGTTTCCCAGTAGGAGGGGTCCTCCACCATCTCCGAGGCCCAGACGATCTTCGGCTTCCAGCCCAGGAGCTCCCATACCTTGGCAAAGAAGCGGCCAGCCTCCCTTATCTTTTCTATGTCGCCGCCCAACTTGTTGTTCAGGAACGCGTGCCAGTCTGCTAACAGAACCACGAACTCTATGCCGGCCCTTTCAAGGTCCTTTCCATACTCGGCCCTCATGAGCCCCGTGGCTATGTGGGGGATCCCAGAGGGCTCGAAGCCGTCGTAGGCCCTGGGGTGTTTCTTTTCCTCCAAAAGCCTTCGTAGTTCTTCGGGGGTGATGATTTCCTCCGCCGGCGGAGAAGTGATGAGCTTCATTCGCTCCTCCACGTCCATGGAAGAAGTAAGGGTGAAAGGGGTTAAAGGGGCTTAGGCCAGCTCCTTCCCCAGGGGCAGGAACTGGGCCAGCAGGGACTCCAGCTGTATCCTCTCGTTGGCCCCCTCCACCAGTCTGAACTCGTACTCGCCAATGAGGTCCACCAGCTTCACCTTCAGTTTATCGGGTATGTCGAGGGAGAAGACCTCCCTGTGCATCTGCCGTATGATGTCCTCGCCGCTCATGCCGTAGTCAATCATGAGCTTGTTGAGCATTTCCCGGGCCTCGAAGAAGTTCCCCCTCAGGGCGCTCATCATCATCTTCTTGAGCTCCTGGGGCTTGGCCCGGGCCGCCACCTGGTATATCAGGTCCTCCGTGATGTCCTTGGTAATGGCGGCCGCCGCCTGAAGGGTGTTGATGGCCTTCCTCATATCACCCTCGGCGATGTAGACCAGCGCGTCCAGGGCCCCCTCCGTGATGTTCAGTCCCTCCTGCTGGGCTATGTACCTTAACCTTTCTTTTATCTGCTCGTCCCTCAGGGGCTTGAACCTGAACAGCGCGCACCTCGACTGGATGGGCTCGATGATCTTAGAAGAGTAGTTGCAGGAGAGGATGAACCTGGCGGTGGCGGCGTACTTCTCCATGGTTCTCCTGAGGGCGTTCTGGGCGTCCGCCGTGAGGGCATCGGCCTCGTCGAGGAAGATGATTTTGAACTTTGCCCCACCGAAGGGGAGCGTCCGGGCAAACTCCTTGATGGTCTCCCTCACGACGTTTATACCCCTCTCGTCAGAAGCGTTCAGCTCCAGGAAGTTCTGCTCGAAGGTGTCACCGAAGATCTCCCTTGCGAGGGCGATGGCCGCCGTGGTCTTGCCCGTGCCGGGCGGACCGGCAAACAGGAGGTTTGGCATCTCCTTTTTCTCGGCGTAGGCCTTGAGGCGCTTCACCACCTCTTCCTGGCCGATGATCTCGTCCAGCGTCTTGGGACGGTACTTTTCTACCCAGGGGAGCGAAAGGTCCATGTCCATCACCCTTTTATGCTCTCGCAACTACCATCCTTAAGATGGAGGAAAGGATACATAAAACCATCCTCATCACACCCGTGGAGAACCCGCCCGGCGTCAAGGTCATCTCCTCCAAGGGCCTCGTCTACGCCAGCGTCGTGGACGTGATACCTCCCCACCTGGAGCTCCTCACCCTCTTCTCCACGGCGAGGAGAAAGTCAAGCCCCATATCCCGCTTCATCTCCACCCTCTTCCACAGAGCAATGCTTTCCCTCGAGGAGAAAGCCAAGAAGCTGGGGGCCAACGCCGTTTTGGGTTTGAAGGTGGAGATCAGCTACCTGGGCTGGGGTCGGGTGTCCCTCTTAGCTTATGGAATGGCAGCGGAGGTGGAAGCGTGAACGTGCTTCGCATGGTGCTGGCCGTCGTCCTCTCCATTCCCATCATGTTCTTCCTCTTCCCGGTACTCTCTTTCATCTGGTCCGTCCTCTTCCCCCTGAGCGTTCAGGTAAACCAGTACGCGGCGGCCTTCGCGTCGCCCGTTCACGTAGCTCTTCCCATCGGCTCCGCCATATTCTTCTTCCTGATTTTCCACTACGCCGAGCGGGAAAAGCTCTTTGACCCTAAGAACCCCATGTACCTGTTACTCTTCATCTTCATCGTCTTTCTGGCCTACTACGTGGGCCTCTCGGGCTTCTACTTCTTCCGCTTCACGGACCTGACACTTCATGGTGTTACCTTCACCTACTTCCTCTACGTTCCTTACTGGACGGTCTTGGCGGGCCTCATCGCCGCCTGGATCGCCTACGTGGTTCCTCTACCCAAGAAACTCCTTAAGTTTTCCTAACACCCACTTTTCTTGGGTATTCTGCCAGCGCGTGTGCTTACCACTTTCCCACGACTACCTTCTTTAAGTTGTCTAGCACTAAAGTCACAGGTCCGTCTCCTTCTTGTATACCTCTAAGAGCTTCCTATCAAGAGTTTTTAGTTCGATCCCGAGCTTCTTGGAATAGTAAACGTACGCCGCATCGTACGCGGTGACCCCATTCCTAATAGCAATCTCCAAGATCCCTTCCATGTCTTCCGGCTGGATTGTCACCGTTCTCAGATCTTGGTCAAGGAGGTCTCTCAACAATCTAACAGCTTCTTCTTTGGTTAGGAGTTTTAGTAATTTCACGTGCTTCCAGAGCACGTTCAGAAACTCGTACAGTGTTAGATCTAAGATATAACCGCTGAGCACATTACCCTTCTTTAGCTCTTCGAAAATGTAGGACGTGTCGTAGAGCTTCACCGCTCCCTGTCCTCCCTTACCATTCTTACAACTTCTTCCACGTTGATTTTCCTCAAGATTTCGGCGGCGTCCCTTGCTGCCGCCTTTGCCCTCTCCAACCTAATCTTTCTAAGTTCCTCCTCCAGGGCTCTCTCCAAGATTTTTGAAATTTTTATGCCACGTCTCTTGGCTTCTCTCAAAAGGTCTTCCTTCACCCTTACGCTCGTCACCACGTAACCCATATGTATGTATATACTACAAAACTCTTAAAGCAGAGAAGCCAGCTTCTTCAGCACCCACTCCCTAAATTCCGGTTCTTTCTCTTTGGGTATCCTTAGCCCTGCAGCAGGCGGATGCCCTCCCCCGCTTCCGCCAAAGAGCTTTCCTGCCTCCCGGGCAATCTCCCCCAGGTGAACGCCCTTCTCCCCCGCCGCGTTCATCCTCATGGAGTAGGAAACGGTCCCGTCGTCGTGCTGTCCTATGATGAAGGCCACCTCCGGGTGATCAAAGGTAAAGAGGGAAGCAAGAATGGATCTTAGCTTCTTCACGGGTGACTCCACCACGAGGTAGACGACCCTGCTTCCCCTTTTGAGCTGCTCCTCAATGTGTCCCTTCCAGCGGTTTATCTCCTCCTCTATGATCTTTCTCATCCTTTCTATGCGTTCATCCCTCAGTAACTCCTCGGGCTCCTTCGCCGCCTTGACCTTCTCCCTGATCTCGTCCAGGGAGAGCTCCGGGAAATGCTCCGGAAGCGAGAGAACCTTCCCCACCTCCTCCACCGGATACCTCTTCCTCATCTCCTCCATCCACTCCTTGGTGTGATCTCCCTCTGCGCGATCAGCCCAGTGGGCCGCCGCCACCTTCCAATCATCCTCCTCATTCATCCTCTCCACGAGCCATGCAAGCAGAGCCGTGTTGTACTTGTAAGGTTCCACCGGAAGCCCTTCCCTCACGAACCACGGATTAAGGATGATCGTGTTCTTTGTCACTCCAACCGGTTCGTGGTGATCAACGTAATATATCCTCGCGCCGCTCTCCTTGGCCTTCTGGAGGATGTTCTCGTCGATCCTGATGTCTGCCAATACGTAGGCTTCGCCGGGAGAGAATTCCACCTCGTGCCTCTCCCTTGCAAACGCCTCCACCTTTACCCCGTTTTCCTCCAAGAACTTCTTCAGTAACGCCCCAGAGACGATCCCGTCCGGATCCGTGTCGTGAAAGATGATCACCTTCTTCTCCTTGAGCAGCTCCTTCCTGAACCTCTCTGCGGCCCTGTCCAGCTCCTCCGGGAAAAATACGGCGGGCATACATTAACATTTCCCCCAACCTTTTTAAGAAGAAGGAGGTAAAATGTTCCCGATGAGGAGGGATGGCCAAATACGCTGATTCCTTCTTCTCCCTCCTTAGAAACTACTCTGGGGGTGTTTTGAATGCTTAGCGAAAAGGAAGAGAGGAGTATCCAGCAGTTTTGGGAGGAAAAGGACATCTACCGTAAGGCCAAGGAAAAGAGGAAGGGGGCCGAGCCCTTCTTCTTCATGGACGGCCCGCCCTACGCCACGGGTGCCATACACCTTGGCACCGCCTGGAACAAGATACTCAAGGACGCTTACATACGCTTCTTCCGGATGAGGGGTTTTGACGTCTACGATCGCCCCGGCTACGACGTCCACGGCGTCCCCATCGAAAACAAGGTGGAGAAGAAGCTGGGGATTTCGGGTAAAAAGGAGATAGAGGAGAAGATCGGCATCGAGAAGTTTGTTGAACTCTGCAGAGAGTTTGCCACCGAGCACATCGATCTAATGAACAAGCAGTTCAAGAACCTGGGCGTCTGGATGGACTGGGACAACTACTACGTCACCATGGACAGGGAGTACATCAACGCCGCCTGGTGGACCTTCAAGAAGGCCGAGGAGAAGGGCCTCCTCTACAAGGGCAAGTACCCGGTTCACGTCTGTCCACACTGTGGCACCGTCGTCTCCTTCGCAGAGGTGGAGTACAAGGAACTGGAGGATCCCTCCATCTACGTGGCCTTCCCCGCCGAGAACGGCGACTTCCTCCTGGTCTGGACCACCACCCCCTGGACGCTCCCCGCCAACGTGGCCATAATGGTACACCCCAAGGAGACCTACGTGAGGGTGAAGGTGGACAATCGGGTCTACGTGCTGGCCAAGGCTAGGTTGGAAGAGGTGGCCAAGGAGGTTGGCTGGAAAGATTACGAGGTCCTTGAAGAGTTTCCCGGCGAGAGACTGGTGGGCCTCCGCTACGAGAGCCCCCTCAAGGAGGAGGTCCCCATCCAGAGGGAGATTGAGCACCGGGTGATTCCCTCCGAGCGCTTCGTGAGCATGGAGGAGGGAACCGGCCTTGTACATACAGCCCCTGGCCACGGCCGGGAAGACTACCTCGTGGGCAGGGAGTTCGGGCTCCCCGTGATCTCCCCCGTTCGGATCGACGGAGTGTACACGGAGGAGGCAGGCAAGTACGCCGGCCTCTTCGTGAGGGACGCCAACGAGCTCATCATCGAGGATTTGAAGAAGAAGGGCTACCTCGTCCACGCCGGTAAGATAAGACACCAGTATCCCATCTGCTGGCGCTGCAAGAACCCCCTGCTGTTCATCTCCGTGGACGAGTGGTTCTACGCGGTGGAGCAGATCAAGGACAAGATGTACGAGGAGAACGAGAAGGTCTACTGGTATCCCCCGTGGGCCAAGGACCGCTTCGCCGACTGGATCAGGAACCTCCGTGACTGGCCCGTCTCCCGCCAGCGCTACTGGGGCACCCCCGTTCCCATCTGGGTCTGTGAAAACTGCGGGCACCAGGAGGTCATCGGCTCCATCGAGGAATTGGAGGAAAAGAGCGGCGTGAAGGTGGAGGACCCGCACCGCCCCTGGATAGACAGGGTCACGTACAGGTGTCCCAAGTGTGGCGGAACCATGAGGAGGGTGCCCGACGTCCTGGACGTCTGGTTCGACAGTGGTATAACCACCTGGGCCGTCCTCGGATACCCCAAGAACAAGGAGCTCTTCGAGCGGTACTGGCCAGCGGACCTGGAGATCGAGGGCGTGGACCAGATCCGCGGCTGGTGGAACTCCCAGATGATCACCAGCGTCATCGTTTTCGACCGCGCACCCTACAAGCGGGTCACAATGCACGGCTTTGTCCTGGACGTCCACGGCATAAAGATGAGCAAGAGCCTGGGGAACGTGGTCACCCCCGAGGAGGTCATAGAGAAGTACTCCCGGGACACCCTCAGGTACTACCTGCTCTTGCAACCCCTGGGCGAGGACATAAACTTTGACTGGAACAAGGTAAAGGAGGCCTACAGGGAGCTGAACGTGCTCTGGAACCTTCACCTGCTCCTGAAGCGCTTCATCGATCAAGAGAGACCTAATCTAGAGGCAGGGATAACCTCATATCAGGCTCCAGAGGACCGCTGGATACTATCCCGCCTGCACTCCACCCTGAGGGAGTCCATCGAACTCTTCGAGAAGCTCCAGCACTTCAAGGCCCTCAGGAAGCTCATGGACTTCGTGGTCAATGACGTCAGCAAGACCTACGTGAAGATGGTGAGGGAGCGGATGAAGCTGCCCAGGGGTGACCCCAGCAGGAACGCCGTTTACCAGACACTCTACGCCGTCTTCAAGGAGCTCCTGCCAGCCCTGTCGCCCTTCGTCCCCCACCTCACAGAGGCCATGTACCAGAACCTCATGAAGAGATACCTCAGGGAAGAGAGCGTGCACCTCCTCGACTACCCGAAGCCCAAGGAGCACCTCATTGACGAGGAGTTGGAAAAGGCCATGGAGAGGGTTCTGGAGGTGGCAGAGGCAGTGCTTGCCCTCCGGCACGACGTGGGCATCCGTCTCCGCTGGCCCATCAGGGAAGTAGTGGTGTCCGGCGACCCTAAGCCTTTCGAGCTGTTCAAGGACGCCTTCCTGAGGTACGTGAATGCCAAGGGACTCCGCTTCGGAGAAATCCCCGAGAACTACGCCACGAAGGAGGTCGGAGACTACAGGGTGGGCATCCCGAAGGAGCTGGACGAGGAACTCCTCAAGGAGGCCCTTGCAAGGGAGGTGCTCAGGAGGATACAGCAGATGAGGAAGGAGATGGGCCTGCTCGAAAAGGACAGGGTGGTGGCAGAGATCTGGGCCGACGAGGAACTCCACAAGGCCGTGGAAGCCAACAGAGATCTGATAACGTCGAGGGCCGGAATCGAGGAGCTGATAATCAGCCAAGAGCCCACGCTGGACGGCTACTCCAAGGAGTTTACCGTTGACGGCCACTACCTGAGGGTGACCCTGCGTAAGATCTAAGCAGCTCCGCAAACCTCCAGAAGGGCAGCTCTTTCACCTTGACACCTTCAACGACCTTTTCTTTTTCCTCTCCCTCCAGCTTAACTACGAACGCTTCCTCGACGTTTTCCCCGTACTTCTTGATGAAGGAGATGAGGCCCCTTCTCTTGCCACCCGAGCGCTTCACTTCCACGGGAATTAAACTGGATCCCTGCTTTATCACGAAGTCCACCTCTGTTCCCGTTTTCTGTCTCCAGTAAAGGGGCTTGAGACCGCTTTTTACGATCTCTGAAGCAACGGCGTTCTCCAGGGAGGGCCCCGTTATCTGGAACGCACCTCCCGTTAGGCTGTGAAGCAGGCCCACGTCCACGAAGTAAAGCTTGGGGGACTTCACGAGCTCCTTCATGGGGTTAGTGAAGAACGGTCTCACCTCAAAAATAAGAAAGGATCCGAGGAGGGCGTCTACGACTCGCCTTACCTCCCTGTAACTTAGTTTAGAGGCCTCTGCAATGGAAGAAAAGTTGACAGGGCTGCCAATAGACCGGGACAGTGCTTCCACAACCCTCACCACCGAGGGTTCCTCCACATCGGCGAGATATGCCACGTCTTTCTTGATGCTGAGCCCGAGTATCATCCTTAGTCTGTGCCAGCGCCTCGTTTCGTCCTTTTCGAGTACCACTTCCGGGTAGCCACCGAAACGCAAGTACTCGAAGGACAACGCTTCTTTTTCTTGGGGGTAGAGATGCTTGTTCCCGGCCCGTGCCCTCTCAACTTCCACGAAGGAAAAGGGATAAAGCTCCACGATCCCAACCCTTCCAACCAGGAAAGAAAGAACTTCCTTGGACAGGAGAACGGAGGACGAGCCGGCCATGAGGACCTTACGCTTCTCCACGTCTACGATATACTTTACTTTCCTGCCCACGTCGCTGGCGTACTGTATTTCGTCGAGTATCAGGAACCTGCCGCTGTGCTTTTGAAGGAACTCCTTCACGTTTCTGTTGAAGACTTCCAGCTCGAGAGGATCATCAAAGGTCACATATTCGGCTCCCAGTTGCTCCCCGACCTTCTGGAGCAACGTAGTCTTTCCGCTCCTTCGGGGGCCCACCACGGCCACGGAGGGGAACATCTCCACGTAGAGGTTAAGCAGCTCTTCAGCCTCGCGACGGACGTACATACAATTAAATTAGCTTGAACTATTTTTATTTATTCTGCAAAAATAACCCTAACTATTTTTCCACTAACTAACAAAATAGTTAGGGTTATTTTGTCAGGACTTCTTCGGCTTTTCCAGCAGCGCGTAGAAGAAGCCAATGGTGTCGTGTCTGTGGGGCCATGCGCGCATGGTTCCCTCGAGGAAGCCGGGGTCGTAGGGGCCAGAGAGGTGTATGAGTCTCGCGTCGGGGTGCTTCTCCAGGAACCACGCCACATTATCCTCGTCCTCTTCCTTGAATATGGAGCAGGTGGCGTAGAGCATCCTTCCACCGGGCTTTAGCAGCTTCCAGCCGGCCTCCATGAGCCCCCTCTGAACGTCCACGAACTCGAGGATGTCCTTCTCGTCCATGATCCTCCAGCGGAGATCCGGATTCCGCTGGACGGTGCCCGAAGAGGTGCAGGGAGCATCCAGCATCACCCTGTCGGCGATCCCCTCGCCCAGCACCTTCGGTGCTTCCCGGCCGTCGATGGCAATGGGCTCCACGATGCTGAGTCCGGCCCTCCGGACCAGTTCCTTCAAGCGCTCCAACCTCTTTTCGTTTATGTCCACGGCGTAGATCTTCCCCCTGTTCTTCATGAGCTCCCCCATGTGGACGGTCTTTCCGCCGGGGGCCGCCGCCAGATCCACCACCACCTCTCCAGGTTTTGGATTTAAAACCAGGGAGGCCACGGCGCCGGCCTCCTCCTGCACGAAGACCTTCCCCTCCTTGAAGGGCCTGAAGCGCTCCAGATCCAGCGAACCGTAGACCTTCAGGACGGTCTCCACCCGGGGACTGCGCTTCACCTCGAGACCAAGCCTCCTTATGGCCTCCTCGATCTCGTCGACTGAGGCCTTGAGGGTGTTCACCCGCAGGGAGATGGGAGGCACCTCGTTGATCTTCTTCAGGAAGGCCTCCACCTCCTCCGGCGGAAGTAACTCCATGAGCTTTCTCACGTAAAAGCGGGAGATGTAGTAGGTGTAGACGAGGCGGTCCTCCTCGCTCTTGGGCGTGAAATCAAGCTTCTCGAGGGTAGGAAACACCTCCCAGAAGAAGTGGGAGGCGTAGGGATGGGAGCGGCTGCGGATCTCCCCCGCGAGGATGCTTCGTAGCTGTTTTTTCTGTTTGTTAGAGATTTCCCTGAAGCGGAGCAGCTCAATGGAGAGCCTCAGGGCGTTTCGCAGCGTTTCATCCAGGAGGTAAACGTTCTTGACACCCGTGAGCTCCTGTATTTTTTCGTCAATGATGCCAAGCTTTCGGAGGATGGAGTAGAAGACGGCGGTGGCGAAGCGCTCGATGCCCCCGCGCAGTTTGTACTTGTTGAAGGCCCGACGCTTGGCGTCCTGGCTGGGCTTGATGCGCTCCGAGAGGATGAGCGCTTCCAGCAACGCCTTAACGGCCGCCCTGAAGTTCACGGAATAAAAAGGTCGGTAACGTCTTAATTACCATTTGTGGTAAAATAGTTCTGGTGAAACCGTGAGGACAAAAACCCTAACAATTCCGGATCCGCTGCTGGAAGGCATTCAAGCTTTAGTAAAACGAAAGGGCGTGATGATTATCATTGAAAATGAGAAGGAATTGGAAAAGCTTGGCGTTGATGTAAAAAAGGCCCGAAGAGTTCTCGAGCAGTGGCTTCTCGCAGAGCTGGCCGCTCAAGTACTTAATATAAAAGAGGACGATATCGATGAACAAAAGCGCCGTAGTTTTAAACTCTAATATTGTATACTCCGCGCTCCTGCGGGAAGGAAAAAAACAAGAGAGTTTTTAGCAAAGTTGTTCATGCTCAAAAACATAGATACCTATGCTCCGTTTCACTTGAGAGAAGAGATCGCTGCGCGATTGGGAGAAATTGTGTTTCGTGTTTCTAAGCGCAAAAATATTACTTTTAAAGTTGCTTTAAAGCTTACACGTTATCTGAAAGCGTTTCTTTATGAAAATATTCGGTTTATTAAGCCGTCTATTAAAAGAGAAGATTTAGTTAATGATCCGAAGGATGTGGCCTTCGCAAGCCTGGCCGTGAATCTCAAAGAAAAATATCAAAAAGTTTATATTATTACATTTAATAAAAAAGATTATAGAATGGATTTGCTGGGAAAGGAGGGAGTAAAAGTTCTAAGTCCCCGTCAATTAGAGGAACTATTGGGTATCGATAAAATAAGGTTGGACCTCGTTCTCAGCGTTGATCCGGTGATGGGGATGGTTCTCTTTGGAGTGACTCTAAGGAAAGAGATCGGGAGCGGAAAGAACCCTTAAGCGCTTTCATAAGCCTCCACAAGTTTCTTAGGAGAAAGCGCTTTTCTTTCTCGCCCGTTCTGATCTCGTGGGTGGCCTCGCTGAAGAAGCTGGCTGCCTCATCCATGGCCTTAACGTCCACGAGATACGGCACCCCCACCTTCGTTCCGAAGGCGTAGGTGAAGAGCACCGGGTCTTCCCAAGAAACGGGCACGTCGTAGACGAGGTAAGCGATGTAGGCCAATCCCCTGAGGGTGGCCGCCCCCATCCCCTCCACCATGAGGATGTCCCGGAAGGAAGACAGCTCCCTGGCAATCTCCAGGGCCTTCTCACTTATTCTGTGGGGGATCTTTAGATAGTAGGGCATTTCCTGGACATTTACCTTCCCTTCCCAGTCGAACAGCGTTCTTTGCCCCTCGGAGAGTCGCCTCAATGTCAAAACCGTGTAGACAATCTGTTTGGGACTCTGGTCCTGAAGGATGTCGACGACGGCCCTCTGCAGTTCCTTGTTTTCTTCTCCAAACACGAGGGCGGCTCTCTCCTTCCTGCCGGCGGCTTTCTCTCCCCCTTCCCAGCTCCAGTGATATCTCCTGGCCAGTCGCTCCTCCACGTTCATCCCCTGGTTTATCACCACCCATGCCTCGCCGTCGCTGAGCACGCTGTGGAAGTAGAGGGAGTAGCCGTCCTGGAAGGCCGCAGAGTCGAACTTGGTGGTTCTCCGGGAGACGTCCCTCCACTCCTCGGGCATCTCCACCTTTCCCTTACCCCCGTAAACCTTCAGGGGAAAGTCCGGCGGAAGCCCTTCCCTGAGGGCCCGCAGGGGCACCGTCGTGGAGCCGGAGAACTGCCACTCAAATCCAAGAACCGTTGAGAAGGCCTGAAACCAGACGGGATGGGCGAACTTCCTAAGCGTTTCCCGGGTGCCCAGCTCCTCCACCATGAACTCCACGATCTTGGGCGCAAGGTTCCGTATGTACTTGTAGTGCCAGACGGGACCGTCCGCCAGCCTCATGGTGGTTTCTCCGGTCCTCACATCCTTAGCGGAGAGGACTCCTTCATAAGGTTTTTGGAAGCAGCTTTCCGCTAACCCTTTAAGGAGAAGGAAACAAATGATTCTTGATGACTAGGACTATACTAAAAGAACGGGAGTTTTCTCCTGAAGAAATAAAAGTAATGGAGCTTATCGGGGAGCTCCTTATCGAGCTTGAAAAGTTGGGATATATCAAGGGGGAAACTGCCGACGAAATAGCGAAGCGTTTTCTTAAAGAAAAGGAAAATGATCTCTAAATTTTTTAATCAATTGTTTAAGAACTTCCTTTTGTCGATCCTTTGTACTAAATCCAAGCAAAACCGCAATTCCTTTTTCAGGGGTTACATAAAAGTAAAATCTTAACCAGCCACTCTTTACTTCCCATATATTACCGTCAATATGTTTTAGAGTAGAGGGTATGTTGGTAAGTTTCCCGCCTTTTACTTCGACCAATTCAAGCTTTTTCATCGCGTTTATGAGTCTAATAATGCCTTCTTTTCCGAATCTTTTGCGGACAGTACCAGAAAGATTCAAGTAATCCTTTACTTTTAATTTCAAATTTACCTCCCTCAACAATTATTCGAACTCCTGCTTTATCAACCTTTTGTGACAAGCTTTCCGCTAATGGACGCTGCGTGGATAGTGCTCGAGCACGGGAGATGTGGCTGGGGAGCCTGTTATTTCTGTGGCTGGGGCAAGCGGGAGGCTAAAACCCATCTTGAAGAGCTCAAGGAGAAGTACCTGCGCTTCTTGGAGAAAAACAGGGGAAAGAGGATCGTGAAAGTCTTTTCCTCGGGCAGCCACCTTGACTTCAACCAGTATCCGGCTGATTTCGTTCGCTTTCTGGTGGAAAAGGCCAAGGAATACGGCTTTGAAGAGATCATCCTCGAATCTCTTCTTAAATATATCACGGAGGAGAGCCTCGACGCCGTGAAGATCCCTGGCATCAAGGTAACCATTGCCGTGGGCTTGGAGGTGGCCGACGACGAGATCCTGAACAAGTACCTTCTCAAGGGGATGACCGTTGAGGACTACGAGAGGGCTGGAAACCTGTTAAGAGAAAAGGGATTTGGGCTCAGAACCTACGTCCTTGTGAATGGTCATCCAGTACTTCATGCCAATCCCGACTTGCAACGGAAGTTACTCAAGAGGACGCTGGAGATTGCCCGGCGCCACTCGGACTCCATCGTCGTGATCAACGCCTACCCCCATCAGCACTCCCGGCTCATGCTCGACTGGATCCGGGGTGACTGGAGGCCCCTGGATGAGAACGCGTTCTTTGATTTGGTGGAATCGGTGCTGGAAGAGTTGGGCGCCCAGAGAAGAAAGAGAAATCTATACTTTCTGGACGGCGTGCCCGTGGAACTGGACTTCTCTAACTTTGCTTTTGTGCCCAAAATCCCAGTTCCCTTGAGGGAGCGAATCGTGGGGGCCAGCGTCGAGAATCTCCGACATCCTCACTTTGAAGTGTGGCAGGACTTCTTCGCGAGGTTTTACGAACCTCCGCGGGAAAGGGACTGCGCGTTTTTCCTCCCCTGCTCCTATAGAAAACCCTACAGGAGAAGCAAAACCCATAGAGAAGTGAGGCGCCACATTGCTGGCTTCCCCTTCTTCAAAAGGCTTCACTGGATTGTGGTTTCCACGCCAGGGGTTGTTCCCTACGAGTTCCACCATCACTACCCCTTCACCCACTACGACTGGCCCGAGAGGGAGGAAACCCCCGAGCTAATGGAAGAATACAAAAAGGTGATCAAGGAGCGGGTGAAACGCTACCTGGAAAGGCATGGAGATCATTACAAACGCTTCATAGCTTACTTCCACTGTAGTTCGGAAACCCTTGAGGCCATAAGGGAAGCCTTCCGGGAGCTAGGGATGGAGGATCAATTGATCGTGGTCCTCGACGAGGAAGATTGTAACAGAATAAGGGAAGATCTTGGAAAGGAACGGCTGGGCAGTTCGATGATCAGGCACCCGCTGGCCATCCAGAAGCTAAAGGATGTTCTCAAGAAACACTGTGCTTAGGCGAAGAACTTGGCCCCCACTTCCCTGAGGATCGTGGCCGCCAGCGTCTGAGTAATTTTATTATGGTCCAGGGGAGGGGATACCTCCACCACGTCGAAGCCCACCAGGGGAAAGGACGACTCCCTCAACCACTTGAGGAAGAGCCGGAAGGATATACCCCCGGGCTCCGGTGTTCCCACTCCCGGCGCCTCCGAGGGATCGAAGACGTCCACGTCGATGGAGAGGTACACCGGCGTGTCCGTGTAAAGGGGTTTTAGCGTGTAGGGAATGACCCGGATTTTACCTCGGGCCCAGTCCCACTCCTCGGGGGAAATATTCCTCACGCCCATGACCGTGACGTCCCCCACCTCCTCGTATATCCTCCGGATTACCGTGGCGTGGTTGAAGCGGTCCCCCCTGAACTCGTCCCTGCTGTCCAGGTGGGCGTCGAGAACCACCACCCTCAACTTTCCCCATCGCTTCAGGAAGCCCCTTAGCAGTCCAAGGGTGATGAAGTGATCGCCCCCCACGTAGGCCACCACGTCCTCGGCGATGACTTCCTCGATTTCCAGGGCGGCTATCTCCCCGATGCCGTCGATCTCCACCACGCCCTGGGGTTCTATGGTGACGCTCCGCTCGAAAAGCACGGAGAAAGGTTCTAGGTACTTCACGGCGTCAAAAACCCCGTAGGGGCCCTCCCGGGCTCCGCCCCTCCCTGCAACCAGCCCCTCGTAGGCCACCCCTATGACCTTCACGTAAGGATCTGGGGACGAACCTTTTATGGATGAGCACCCAATTAGTAGGGATGGAAGGCGTCGAAACAGGCCTCGTGAAAAAGACCTTCGTGCTCATATTTCTCTCGGTTCTGCTCTATGCGGCCTTTCTCCTTACCGGATCCCTCGCAGTTCTGGCGGACGCCATATATTCGCTCACGGACGCCCTCTTCGTCTTCACCCTCTGGATATCTCTGGTTCTCGTCCACCGCAGGGTCCTCTCGGACATCGCCCTGAAGCTAACCTCCCTTTCCATCACCATACTCTCCCTCATCCTCGTCTTCTCCTCGGCCCTGCTTCTTTACTCGGGCTTCCTGGCCCTCAGGGCCCCCTACGTGGTCCAGTTTCCCGAGGTCATCGTGGCCGTGGAGATCCTCTTTGTTTTCGTTCTTTTCTACGTTTACACTTCCCTGAGAGAGGAGGCCCTCAGGGAGGACATACGGGCGCTGGTGGCCATCTCCCGCGACGTGGAGAGAAACATACTGGCCTCTTTCCTGGTAATTCTGGCCGCTCTCTTCTCCATGATTGGCATGCACAGCCTTGATCCGGCTGTGGCCATCCTCATCTCTGCCTACGTGCTTTACCGCTCACTGCTCCTCTCCTACCGCTCCTTTAGATCCATTTTTGGCGTGTCGGACCCTCTCCTGGAGGACGCCATCAGCTTCAGGGTGAAGAACGCCGGCGTGAAGCTGAAATCCCTAAAGATCTACGGCATAGGGCCCTACTATTACGTGGAAATCGTTGTCGAGGCTGACCACCTGCCAGACCGCTGGGATAGAATCGAAGAAATAATCAGGAGAAGGGTGGAGGAGATCTTACCGGCGTCGGCGAAGGTGGTAGTGAGTCCGGGGGGAGGGATTTGAACCCCCGACCTGCCGGTTTCTGCCGTGTGGCAGGTGGGACCCGACTACAGCCGGCCGCTCTTCCAGGCTGAGCTACCCCCGGACCCCAATGATGGTTAAACACCGCAAGGTTTAAAGGCTTGCGCTGCCACATCTCCACGTGGAGGAGCGGAAGGTAGCCGGCGCCATACTGATCGTCTTCGCATTGTTATTATTACTTCCCCGCTGGGGACTCCTGACCTTCTCCACCATCAGGGACCTCTTCATACTGCTGCTCTTCCTTGTGGGCCTTTACCTGCTTTTTTCAGATGTCCAGAAGGACGAAGTCAAGGCTTCTTAGATCAACAACCAGCACCTTATCTTTCAAGCGTGGCTCCTCCCCCAGAAGTATCCTCAGCCCTTCCTCCACGCCGATACCAGCCGTCACCATGATCTCCGGCGTGGAAACAACCCTGCTTTCCCGGGGAGAAATGGGGAGCGGCTTGGTGGGAACGGACACCATCCCCACGCCCTCTCCGACGCTCATGAAGACCAGCGGAACCTTTGCTTCCAAGGATCTCCTGAGGAGCTTCGTCTTGGCTTCCCATCGGTCGAGGCAGTCAAACACGAGGTCATAGGAAGAAAGATCAACGTCAAGGGCGTCCCCCTCGATGCCTCTCACCCTTGTGGGACGTCCCGACAGCCGCTCCTCCACGACGCGGACCTTTTCCTTTCCGATGTCGTCAAGGGCGTAGAAGAACTGTCTGTTTAGGTTGTGGACCTCCACGCGGTCGCGATCCACCACGTGTATCTCTCCTACTCCGCTGCCGACGAGTCCGGCCAAGACAAAGCTACCAAGGCCGCCGGCGCCGGCCACGAGAACTTTTTTTCCTCTCAGGGGCTTCCAGGGGTGCCGGTTGCGTAGAAAGGGGTGCTCAGCTGCGTGCCTACTCCTCACCCCTTCGGCGTAATACCTCTTCATCATCGCAACAATAACTTTGGACGTCCTACGTTTATAACCTCTACACCGGAAAGATAGAATCGGAGCCCCGTGGTGTAGCGGTCAAGCATGCGGGACTTTGGCTCCCGCGACCGGGGTTCGAATCCCCGCGGGGCTGTGGCCCCGGTGGCGACGCAGGGGAGATCGGTGATCCCCTGTCTCTGGCCGGGGCCACAACCAGAGGGGCCCGTGGTGTAGCCTGGCCCAGCATACGGCCTTCGGGCGGCCGCGACCCGGGTTCGAATCCCGGCGGGCCCA
>JAADDC010000036.1 GCA_013154145.1 Candidatus Iainarchaeum sp.
TATTACAGAGGGCCGCCCGCTTCTCCTCTCCCACGACGACGCCGGAGATGGGCGTCCCGCTGCCCGCCTCCGAGCGGTCCTGGGGCGTTAATCCTCCGTCGTAGACGGGGACCAGCCAGTCTCTGGAGGCGTCGTTCCAGTCGTTCCCCTCGAAGTTCAGGTAAACCGAGAGCCCCCAGTTGACGTTTTCGCCCCGGTAGAGGGCGGCGACGTCCTCTCCGCTCAGGGCCACGTGGTATACGCGGAGCTCATCCATGAGACCGTTGAACTCACCAACGTTCACGTCGTAGGTGGAACTGAAGTCGTTGAAGTCCAGCACGTCGAGGCTGTTCACCTCCGCGCCGTTCACATAGAGCTTTAGCCTGAACCTGTCGAAGGAGCAGGCCACGTGATACCAGGTGTTGAGGGAGAGGTGGCCGTAGCTGACACTGTAGTTTCCAACGGAGCAGAGGAGGTCGTTGGTGGGTGTTATGTAGAACTTCCACGTGTTGCGGTCGGCGATGGTCCCGCCGTTGGCCTCCAGGAGTATCCAGCCACCCACCGTGAAGTCGCTCCCCACGATGTCGTTCCCCTCGACGATTAACCGCCCTGCGGTCAGTTTCGCGGCGTTCCCCTCCACGCCCGGCAGCGCTTCCACGGTCCCGATGATGTTCACCCTGTTCCTCACGCCCACGTATCTCAAAAGGGCCGTGAGGTTGACCTCCGCACCCGTGGACAGCAGCACGGCGTTCTCCTTGTAGGGATGGGAGTCCCTTGCCGAGAGGTCGAAGCTCCAGTAGCCGTTGGGGTTCCTGGGCACGTAGTTGCCTTCCACGAGGGCCCTGATCTCTTCTTCCCCTAAGGCCACCGGATACATCCGGAGCTCGTCCACGAGGCCGGCCCAGCTCCCCGCAAAGCCGTTGCTGAAGTAGGAGCCTATGCCCAGGAAGTCTGAAGCCCCCGCGTAGTTGATCTCCCCCGTCGCCGTCACGTAGCCGGCCAGCTTCCCGTCGACGTACAATCTTAGCGTGCTGCCGTCGTAGACGCCGGCCACGTGAACCCAGCGGTTGAAGTCGATGGCCGAGCATACGTTGAGCTCGGTTCCCAGCCTTAGGGCGAAGCAGATGAGGTTGCTGTCGGCGGGGGAGAAGAGGGAGTAGATGGTTCCCCCGTTGATGTCCTTGAGGGTGACGACGTGCCGCTCGCCGGCGTTGGACTCGGCATAGATCCACGCGGCGAGGGTGATGCCGTCGGCGGGCATGAGCTGGGGTATGAGGGGCACGCCCACGAAGCCACCGTTGAAACCTATAGCATTACCTTCGACGCCAGCGGTGTAGTAAGTGTTGAACTCCCGGCCGTCCAGTCTGAAGAACTCGTAGACGGAGGGGCTCTTCACGCCGCTGAGCGTGACGCTCAGGGAGAGGTTCGTGCCGTAGTCGTTAGCCTCTACCAGCAGCCTCCTCGTGGAGAGGGGGTTGCCCCAGTAGGGATCGTTGACCAGGAGGACGTCCTCGAGGGCCCCGTAGACGTTTTTCTCTGTCATCACACCGAGGTTTCCGTAGCCCTCCACGTTGAAGACGCCCGGGGCGTTCCCCTCTATGCCGTCCAGGTTCCGGGCCACCACGACGAAGCTGTAGGTGCCCGCCTTCCACGTGTCGGTCACGTTCACCTCGTAGAGATCTGAACCGATCGCATTCATGTCATAGGTGTAAGTGCTGCCGTCGGGGGCCGTGAGGATGAGCGTGACGCTGTCTATGCCCACCTCGTCCTTCACGAGGGCCCTCACGTTCACCCTCTGGCCGATGCCCGCCAGAGCCGGCGACACGTTGATGTCCAGCACCACGGGCCGCGAAGAGTACTTCACCGTCGTCGACGCCTCGCTCTCCCAGTAGTACTCCACGGGGTCCCGGGGAAACTTTACCGTGAGGGTGTGGTAGCCTATGGTGGCGGTGTAGGGGACGCTGAAGCTAAAGACGAAGTTCCCGTCGTCGTCGCTGACGGCACTGCCAATGTACACGCCCTCGTCGTAGAAGTCGAGGGTCCTCCTGGGGACGGGATTGCCCAGCTCGTCCACGATCCGCCCGCTGAGGGTGAGGACGTCGCCCTTGGCCACCACGTTTTTGTCAGCGGCGAAGTTCAGGATCTGGGTAGGAGCAAAGACGTAGAAGAGCTTCTCGTTGGAAAGGCCCGTGAATCCGCAGCCGCTGTTCACCTCCATCCTCAGGCGGTAGGCTCCCCTCTCCTTGGGGGTAATGTTCCAGAGGGGCTCGCAGACGCTATTGGCCAGGAGATCGCCGCAGAGGAAGGGGTTGGGATCCGCGGTGACGAGGGCCGTGGTCAGGGAAGCCTGCGTCCAGCCACCCACTCCCTCGTAGTAGAGGATCTTCAGGTTGTCGAAGCTGGGGAGGGACGAGGCCTTCGGATCGACGGCGAACTCCACCTTGTACTGGATGTAGCGGGCGGAGGGAGAGTAGATCACGCCGTTGGTCTCCACCCAGTCGCTCCACGTAACCCCGTCGGGGGAAGTTCTCGTGTAGACCTTCACGAGGGTGAGGGGCGGCTCCTCGGCGGTCCAGGAGATGGAGCCCCAGCTGGGAGTGTCGAGGCCCGTGTCCAGGGCGTCGGACACGTAGTAGGCGCTGGTGTAGGCGGCAACCCTGCTGTCTCCCACGGAGGTGCTGGGCTCGGGATTCACGTAGGGCCGCAGCTTCAGCTTGATGGTGTACAGGTAGTGATAGTAGTATCCACAGCCGGGGTCGAAGTTGACGGCCGTTCCCGCGTCGGCGTTGATCTCCACGACTCCTCCTTTACCTTCCAGGAGGGAAAGTATGGGGACGGGCGTGTTGGGCGGCGGATCGTCTGTACAGTCCTGCTGACCCGGCGAGTAGGTACCTATACAGGTGCCGTTGATGTAAATGGTGGAGCGCTCGAGGGTTCCCGGGTCACAGAGGTTCGGATCGCCTATGGCGCCGCCGGCGTCGAAGTCACCGCTCATGAGGATATTCAGCTCTCCGTAGCCGGCGGGCTGGTAGGGGGCCACCACGTAGTTGGCGTCTATGGTAAAGGAGGTGGAGCAAATTCCTCCCGCCACACTTCCGGAACACTCCACCGTGTAAACGTTCTCGTCGGGGAAGACGGCATCGGGGTTCGACACGCTCGTGTAGTCGAGCCTGCCGTGGTAGATGTAGAACCTGGTGCCCCCGGCGGGGATGTCCAGCTTCACCCATAGCTCCGTGCTGCTGGTTCCGCAGGTCTCCTCCCGGAGCCAGTAGTTGAGCTCCACGAGGTTCTCGTCCACCACGCGGATGTCGCCACAGTCCTCCCTCATTTTACCTTCAAGGATGAGAGATGCGCTGTCGAAAACTACTTTCACGGGGTAGCCGTTGAGGTCCACGCCCGCCGGGTTGTAGACGTTGACCTCCATGTAGTAGTAGCCCAGGTCGGGGTTGATGTAAGCGGGGGCTATGTAGTCTCCTATGAAGACGTTGGCGTCGGCGGAGCGGGTGATGAAGTGGTCGTAGTTGTACTCCTCTATGCTCCGGGGTGCCCCTTCGAGGATGAAGTAGAGGTAGGCGTTCACGTCGTTGCAGTCGCTGGGGGAGAGTATCCAGCCCTTGGCGGTGGCACCCTCGTTCCTGAAGAGGTACTGGTCGTTGGGCTCGTAGAGGATGATGTTGCCGTCTTCCTCCCAGCTGATCTTCAGGTACCTGAGCACGGGTGTGACGGACGGATCGTAAGTGTAGAGGTCCACGCGCATCTTCACGCTGTTCTTGTCTCTCAAACATCCGCTCACGTCGTAGAGGCTGATCCCGGGCGTTAAGTCAAAGGAGCATAGCAAGTTACCGTCCGAGTAAAGGGACAACACCACGTTGCTGTCCCTCACGTCGTCGACGACGGCCTCCACGTACTTCCAGTAGCGGACCTTCCAG
>JAADDC010000067.1 GCA_013154145.1 Candidatus Iainarchaeum sp.
TTCAGTGCCGGCCGCCTCATCGTCGAGTTCAACGCCCCCGCGGAGGAGGGCAACTACTCCGTGGAGCTCCTCCTCCAGAAGGAGAACGGCCTGGAAACGGTGTACATTGCCTACGACGTGAAGCGCTCCATCCTCTCGGTCTCCGCTGACGGGACGGTTCGCATCCCCGAGGGCGGTGAAGGCAGTCTCAGGGCCGTGGTTTACAACCCCGGTGCCGGTATCACCACCGTGAAACTCTACTCCAGCTTTCCCTCTGGGGAAGTGGTGAGGGAGCTTCCGGCCCACGAGGCCGTGGAACTCGAGATCCCCCTCTACTCCTCCTTCTCCGGAACCTTTGAGGAAAAGGTCTACGTGGTGGACCTGAGGAGCGGCGAGGTCTACGAAAGCCCTGTGACCGTGGAGGTTTATCCCACCCTCTACGGACGGATCCGCTCCGTCTACCTCTTCCCCGAGCTGGCCTTCCCCCTCCTCTACCCCATCCGTCTCCTGCTGGGGGTGATGTTCTGGAAGACGTGACGCTGTTTCTCGATCATCCGTGGGTAAAGCACGTGGCGGAGTCCTCCTACATGGTGGAGCTGCTTCGATTCCTGCGCATCGGCCGCAAGCTCCCTTCCATCCTCTCCAAGTTCTCCGACCTCCCAGAAGAATATGTCCTTGGCGCCCTTGAAGCTCTGGAGAGCCTCGGCGTTCTCCGATCCCTCGACATCTCCGGCGAGAAGTTCTACGTCCTCACCAACGAGGGAAAGCTACTGCTCTCCTACATCGAGGAGCTACGTAAGCCCTCAGTTTGAGGGATAGCGCTTTACGCCCACGACGCCGCCCAGCTTCCTGACCGTCCCCTCCCCCTCGTGGTCCTTCGACACGATGAGGACCTCGGCGCCAAAGTCCCGGGCCATCTTCATGAGCCTGTGGGCCTCCTCCCGGTTCTCCTTTATCCAGTCCTCGTGGACGAGAAGAAGTGAAACGTTCCCCTCCTCCACGTCAGAGGTGTTTAGCAGTGCCAGCCCATCGCTTTTAGCTAAATGGAGCAGGAACTCCTCTATACCCTCCTCCACCTTCCTCCTCCTCTCGTCCTGGATGACGTGGGGGGCCCGCTTGCTCACGATGTCCTTCACGCCCTTCTCCCCCGAGAGGGGGCTCACCACGTAGGATATCCGCTTTTTGCTCCCCCTCTCCTCCACAAAGTCTCTGAACTCGTCTACGATGACCTTCGGCCCGCCAATCACCACGATGTCCTCGGGAGATTCCTCCAAAAGCTTCAGCACTTCCCCGAAGAAAGGTCTCAAGCTCTCGTCGTCGCCCTTCCTTCTCACCCTCCGGAGGTTCTTCACCCTCCTGTCATAGGTGGCAAGGGTGGCGTCCTCGTCGCTGAGGGAGATCACCAGTACCGGCGGGTGCCTCGACTCCTCCTCCGCGCGCCTTATTTCCTTTACTACTCCCCTGTCCCACTCCTTCTTCCATACCTTGAAGCTTTCTCCCTCCCTGATCTCAAGGGTTTGGTACTTCCCCCTGCCGACCAGGTCCTCGGGCCCCTCCACGATCCTCCCCTTGATCCTCAGGGAGCTCCCCGTGAACTCCACGTCCTCCACGGAGACCCTCACCCTGAACCTGAACAGCTTCCCGCTGCCCCTCTCCCCCTCCCTCTTGATCCTTCTGCTGACGACCCCTTCCACCTCGTCCCCCGGCAGTATGAGCAGGGAGAGCAGCCAGAGGTCTTCTCTGTCCTCGGGGAGCAGCTCCAGCAGGCCCCGCCTGGGATCCACCTTCAGCAGCCTCATCCCTTAAATTTCTATTCCACCAAACTTTAATCCATGCAGATAGACAGGGACGGCCTCATATCCATCCTCATAGGCCTCCTCTTCGTGGGCGCCGCCTTCTTCTGGAAGATGCTGGAAACCCCCGACCCCCTGGCCGCCGCCATCGGCCTCGTGGTGGAGCTCATCCGTGGCGGCCTCCTCGGCATAGGCCTCCTCTTCATCCTCGTGGGCCTGCTTTTCATCTTCGGGTGAGGCGGCATGAGGATCGCCGTCATCGATTACAACAAGTGTAGACCGGACAAGTGTGGCTTCCTCTGCGCCTCCGTGTGCCCCGTCAACAAGACAGGCACGGACCCCGCCGTCTTCGTAGAAGAGGGGAAGGTCCGCATTTCCGAGGAACTCTGCATAGGCTGTGGCATCTGCGTGAGGAAGTGCCCCTTTGGAGCCATCACCATCATCAACCTCCCCGAGGAGCTGGGCACCCCCATACACCAGTACGGCCCCAACATGTTCCGCCTCTACGGCCTCCCCTACCCCAAGGAGTCCTCCGTGGTGGGCATCATCGGCCGCAACGGAACGGGCAAGACCACCGCCGTGAGGATACTGGCGGGGGAGATCATACCAAATCTGGGCGACTTCAGCTCAAAGCCCTCCTACGATAAGGTCATCGAGTTCTTCAAGGGGACGGAGCTCCAGAGGTACTTCACGGAGCTCAAGGAGGGAAAGAAACGTCTCGTCCACAAGATACAGGCCGTGGACGTCATCAGAAAGCACTTCAGGGGGCCCGTCAAGGAGCTTCTCAAGGACCCCCGGGCCCCCGAGATCCTCAGGCTGCTGGACGCCGAGTATTTGTTGGAAAAAAACGTGGAGAACCTCTCGGGGGGAGAGCTCCAGAAACTGGCCATTGCAGCCGCTCTCTTAAGGGAAGGAGACGTCTACTTCTTTGACGAGCCCTCCTCCTTCCTGGACATACGGGAGCGCATGCGCGTGAGCAACGTCATAAGGGAAAGACTGAAGGAGAAGAGTGTCATGGTGGTGGAGCACGACCTGGCCATCCTCGACTACCTCAGCGACTACATCTTCATCGTCTACGGAGAGCCTGCCGTCTACGGCCGCTTCTCGGGCATAAAGGGCGTCAGGGAGGGCATCAACCAGTTCCTTTTGGGTTTCCTGAAGGAGGAGAACGTGAGGATCAGGGACTACGAGATCGTCTTCGAGAAGCGAGCCGTCTCCAAGAAGCCCCAGGCAAAGCCCGTCTTCTCCTATCCCCCCTTCTCCGTCAGGCTCGATGGCTTCGAGCTGAGGGTGGAAGGGGGCACTCTCCACGAGGGGGAGGTGGTGGGCATCGTGGGCCCCAACGGTATAGGGAAGAGCACCTTCGTGAGGGCCCTGGCGGGAGAGGTGGACACCGACCCGCCCCTGGAGCTCGACCTCAGCGTCTCCTACAAGCCCCAGTACGTGGAACTCCCGGAGGTCCCCGTAAGGGAGCTCTTCAAGGACATAAACGAGGAGATCTTCGAGGAGGAGATCCGAAGGCCCCTGGAGATGGACAAGCTCTTCGACGCCATCGCCTCGGAGCTCTCGGGCGGAGAGAAGCAGAGGGTGGCCGTGGCCCTGGCCCTCTCGAAGGACGCGGACCTCTACCTCCTCGACGAGCCCTCGGCCTTCCTGGACGTGGAACAGAGGGTAAGGGTGTCAAAGGTCATCAACCGGGTGATGGCCAAGCGCAAGGCGGTGGCCTTCGTGGTGGACCACGACGTGGCCTTCATCGACTACATCTCCGACAGGCTCCTGGTTTTCCTGGGGGAGCCCGGGAAGAGGGGAGAGGCATCGGCACCTTTGGATAAGAGGGAGGGGATGAACCGGCTGTTGAAGTACCTGGGCATCACCTTCCGCAGGGATCCCCACACGGGACGCCCCCGCATCAACAAACCCGGCTCCCAGAAGGACGTGGAGCAAAAGAAAAGGGGCGAGTACTACTACGCGTAGTAGAGGAGCGTTGGTGTGATAATGAAGCCAAAGTAGGCCGCCGGCTTTTTCTCTGACAGTAAAACGGCGGCGGTGGCGGCCACGAGCAGCAGGAGGTTGCCCAGGCCGAAGAGTGCCGCGTGGCCCGCCATTATGCCCAG
>JAADDC010000011.1 GCA_013154145.1 Candidatus Iainarchaeum sp.
AGTGGACCCGCCGGGATTCGAACCCGGGGCCTCCCGCTCGCAAGGCGGGCGCTCTACCGCTGAGCTACGGGCCCACGGAACTAAAGGTGTGGGTGATCGTTAGATCGCCCTCACTCTGGGGTTATAGGGCGAAGCCCCGTCAACGGAGCATCGGTTGTTTGTGAGTGGGCCCGCCCGGATTCGAACCGGGGACCTCTCCCGCGTCAGGGGAGCGTCATACCGGGCTAGACCACGGGCCCACACGATACTGGTGCTTTACTCTAACTGTTGGAGTAAGAGAAAGTTTTAGAAAGCAAATGCATATTAAGGAGGTGTTCCTACTATTTAGGGGTGATATACTTGGAGAAAGAAAAGCGCGTGTCTTACCACGGTCCTTTATTAAAAGGTGGTGTTACGGCTTTTACTTTTCATTTAGAAGATATGGGACAGAATTGGGCTGTATTTAGAGCTCCGAGAATCGCCGAAAGTTTTAAAGAAAAATTAAAGGAAGTCGCTGAGAAATATGAAGGGAAAGTCGAAGAAAATGTTTTAGAGTATGGAGAGAGGAAATATCAAGAAGCAGTTCTTTATGTGCCTACAGCGAAACACCGTTCTAAGTACGAAGAACTTGTGGCACAGATGCTCGATCTTTTCGAAGAATTTCAGCAACTACATCCTGATCTTCCTTACACCAGCCTCGACGATGACCAACTAATCTACGAGGTGTCTAAGAGGCTCGCTGATACTAAAGATGATAAAGAATTCATAGAAAAACTACGAAAAATAATAGAAGGAATGAGAATGCAAAGAATAGTAAAAGGCATTATGGACAGGAAACAAAAGAAACAAAAGTAAAACATTTTTAATTTTATTTATTTTAGTAAAAATAATTTTTGTTTTTAACTTGTTATGCAGTCACACCTTACGATAACAAAATTATGCGGGGGGTGGGATTCGAACCCACGAAGGCCTACGCCACGCGGCCCTCAACCGCGCCCCTTTGGCCGCTCGGGCACCCCCGCAACCGCTGGCTCGGTTGATCCGCCAGCGGGTCCAATAACCGGCGGGCCGGTTGTGACGGAGTGCCGTTGACGGACCCGGGGGGATTCGAACCCCCGACCTTCGGCTTAGGAGGCCGACGCCCTATCCAGGCTGGGCTACGGGTCCTCAGCTGACGACGCCGAGCTTGCGGAGCTTTTCCACCTTCTTGACCACGACCTTGAAGGGGAGTTTGGTCCTGCGGGCGATGCGCTTGAGTTCGACGCCCTCCTTCACCATCTCGGCAATCTCCTTGTCCACCCGCTTCAGCCTGAAGGTCGCCGGCAGGCTCTTCATCGAATATAGTGGGTGAGAGAAAGGTTTATAATCCAACGTAGGTGAGAATGACGTGTCTGCTCCGGGGGCCGTCGCTCTCTATCAGAAGTATGCGCTGCCAGGTGCCAAGGGAGAGTCTACCGGCTTCCACGGGGATGACCACGGAGCTTCCCAAGAGGATGGTCCTGAGGTGGGCGTGGGCGTTGTTGTCTATCTTATTGTGGGCGTAGGGATGAAGCTCCGGGACCAGTCGCTCCAGCAATTCCTTGAGATCTTCCAGGAGGCCTGCCTCGGCCTCGTTGAGGATCACACCAGCCGTCGTGTGGGGGACAAAGACGTTGAGGAGACCGGCCTCGGCGCCGATCTCTTCCACGAAGAGGCGGGCGCTCTCGGTGATGTCAAGGACGTCAACCCTTTTTCTCGTCGACACGGTCAGTACCTTCCGCTTGACCATTCAACCACCCCAGTATGAACTTCTCTGCGCTCTCCACGTCCTCCACCTTCAACGTGACCGCGTTGGGGTGTCCCCATCCCCGGCCAATGCCTTTCGATTGAATAGCTTCGAGGAGGGGGAAGAGATCCTCCCGGGAGCGCAGGCTCACAGTGTAGATCTTTACCTTGGGGATCTCCTCGACGATGACGAGGTCGTAGCCCTTTTCCAAGAACCAGGAGGCCACCTTGCCCCTGTGAGGATAGTAGAAGCCAGGAGACGAGTAGCGGACGATCAAAACCTTCTTGCCGTTGACCTCGAGCTCTTCCTTCTCAGCCATCTCCTCGATCTTTTCCATCCTGGCGAGGAAGAGGTCCCACAGGGGCTTCCAGAGGTCCGTGTCGAGGACCTGCTTGAAAATGCCGAGGTTTATGCCAAAGACGTCGGGGGCCAGCTCCAGGGCCAGGGCCTTCCGCCGGTGCTCCTTTGTCCAAGGGATCACGTCGCTCTTGTCGCCGGCCACACCCACCTTCAGCCACTCCTCCTTTTCTACCCAGTGCTTGACCAGGAGGTGGGTGAGATAGGCGGTGGTGTAGCGGGACAGGGAGGGGTTCTTCACGGCTGGGTTAATGACCATCGTGAAGGGGGGTAACTTCTTGCTGGCGTGGTGGTCGAGGACGTAGGTCTTCTTCAGGGAGGAAAGGAAGTTGACGCCGGGGTGCGCGTCCTCCGTGCTGCCCATGTCAAGGAGGAGGAAAAAGGAGCTCCGCAGGTCTGGGTGGAGGGAGGAACCCGTTTCGAGGTTCCAGGGATTCAGGGGCTTGTAGTTGAGCTTGATGACCTCCGAGAGAAAGAGAAGGGAGACGATGCCGTCGGCGTCGGGATCAAAGTATACCATGGGCCTCTCGCCGCTTATCTTGGCGAAGGCAATCTCCTTCCAGAGGAGTTCCATCTGGGGGCGCAGGAAGGATATCTCCTCGGGTAGTTCGAGGGAGGGCCTTACCTTCTCGAAGAAGCGGCGGCGGATCTCCTCGAAGATGTCTTCCTTCAGTTCTTCGATGTCCGCAGGCGTTATCTTCACGCTGCGACCCCTTATGCGCTTCTTACTTAACACGCGGTGGTATCGCTCACCATCAAAGATGACGTATTCGTTCTGGTCGCCGTTTCTGCGGACGGCGGTGACGATGCCCTTCCGCTCCTCCACCCCCTTAGAAGGTAATAACTGCTTAAAGGGATTGGAGGAGCACCGTCAGGTAAACAACGTAAAGAAAGATGAGCGAGAGGCCCAGAGCTCTGTCGAGTGTTTTTCTGGTGGAAAGCCGGTAAAGAACGATGAAGGACGCCAAGAGGAGAAGGAAGATAACGAAGCGCTCCTCCCAGAGGAGTATGGGTATTTCCACGATGAAGGAGGCGAGGCCAAGGCCGAGGGTGGTGTTCACCGCCAGGGAGCCGGCCACGTCGCCCAGCGCCATGGAGTACTCGCCGCGGCGGATGGCGTTGAGACCCACCGCCAGCTCTGGCAGAGAAGTTCCGAGGGCCACCGTGAGGAGGGAGAGAACGAAGAGGGGGAGTGAAAGGAGGTGGGAGAGGATGACCACGGAGTTGACGGCGGCGTAGGCCGACAACACGAGGGTGACGAGGGAAAGCACGAAGACGAC
Organism: Candidatus Iainarchaeum sp.; assembly: GCA_013154145.1. Taxonomy (GTDB): domain Archaea; phylum Iainarchaeota; class Iainarchaeia; order JAADDC01; family JAADDC01; genus WANZ01. Next base: position 3,382 of record JAADDC010000011.1, read on the forward strand.
ATAGTCCTGGGGCTGGGCCCTCTGGCGCTCCATCTCCTCCGAGGGGAGGCGCTCCCGCACGAAGAGGAAGAAGAGCAGCAGGAGGATCAGGCCGTCGACGAAGTTAAGCGTCTCCCTCATGAGAGCGTAGACGAAGGCCATACCCGCAAAGGCGATGGAGGCCAGAAACTGGGAGAGGGTGTTGTCGTCGAGGCGGCGGGAAAGTAGAAGGGAGTAGATGCCGAGGATGAGGAGCAGGTCCGTGACGTTGGACCCGAGGACGTCGCCTACCACCACTTCGGGGTAGCCCTCCAGGGAGGAAACCACGGAGACCACGATCTCGGGGAGGGAGGTCCCCACGGAGACGAAGAGCAGGGCGAAGCTAAAGCTCCCCACTCCGAGGGAGGCCGCTATCCGCTTGCCGTGGAGCACCACCCTGTCGCCGCTGAGGAAGAGGAGCAGCAGGGATATTAGCAGCAAGAGCAGCACAGTGGCGAGCAGCATCCTTCACCACCCT
>JAADDC010000047.1 GCA_013154145.1 Candidatus Iainarchaeum sp.
GGGTGTCGAACCCGGGGACTTTGCGGAGGTTCTCATCCGGGACGTGACGCCCCGCTACCTGATCGCCGAAGTGCCGTGATCCAGCCAATGGAGTACTTCTTCAAAAGTCCCAGCTTATAAAGGAACTCCTCGGGGGTGAGGAGAGGTTTCTCGTAGCGCTCCCAGTCGTCCAGGGGCACCCGTGGACAGCCCGTGTAAACGAAGAAGTCGTCGGGAAGGCCCAAAAGGTAAAGGGGATCCATGTAATCGGAGACGTAAAGGTTTACCTCGTAGCCCCTCTTGCGGGCTTCACGGGCGAGCTCCTGTGCGAGGGGATTCCTGTTCTGCCCTATCTTGGAAGAGACGATGATCCCCACCCTCTTCCCGTCAACGGATCCCACGAGGGCCAGCCGCCTCCTCAGGAAGCGCTCGTAGCTGACCCTTTCCACCTTTCCATCGGGGGATATGCGGTAGGTGGGCCGCCCCGTGTTGATCTCTATGGCAAGGGGATGAAAGTGACCGTCCCCCACGAAGGCGTTGAGATCCGCGTCCACGTTGCATGCCGTGGTGTCACAGCCCAGGACCACCCCCCTGAGGGGGATGCGCCAGCTCCCACCTCCCACCACCACGTTCTCCATCCCCTCGAGCTCTTCCAGCATCCACCTGAAGTTCACGGCGGTGGCGAGGCAGACCCTCCCCTTGGATGACAATTCTTCCAGGGCCCTTCTCACTTTTTCCACGTCGGCCGGTCGCCTCCATTCAACGTAGTAAACGTTGGGGAGGTCGAACATGGGCGCGTGCCCCACATGAACGATAGCTTCGGCCCCGACGGCCCTCATCTCGTTGATCCTCACGTCGCAGGCCCCGTAGCTGGGATCCACGTCCACGATCACCTCCTTGTTATATTTCCTGAATAGCTCCACGAACTCCTCCACTTTATGCTTCAAGCCGTCGGGCAGCTGAAGTAAAACCCTTCTCTCGGGCATCTTCTTGAGCAATGCTTCCAGCTCCTCCATCACGGTTCCACCCACAGGGGAGCAAACTTCAGATAAAGGGTCTCGGGCTGCGGAAGGTACACGCTGTGGTCGGGGGCCTGTCCCCTGAGGGACCCCATCAGCCGAATCCTCTTACTTTCCTTCTCGGCGGCGCCCCTGATTATGCCCAGGAAGTCCTTGGGTGTTAGAAAGTGAGAGCAAGAGGAGCTAAGAAGAACGCCCCCGGGCTTCAGTAACCTCATGGCCAGCCGGTTTAGCAGGAAGTACATGCGCTTGCCCTTCTCCACGTCCGCCCGATTCTTTATGAGAGCCGGGGGATCCAGGGACACCACGTCGTAGCGCTCGCCCCTTCTTAGAAGCTTTCTCATGACATCCACCGCGTCCCCCTTAAATATCTTCCCGCTGACATTGTTGAGCTCGATGTTCCTCTTGAGGAGCTCGGCGGCGGCCTCTCCCAGCTCCACAAAGTGAACCTCCCCGCCCAGGGCCCCCATGTGGATGCCGAAGCCGCCGGTGTAGGAAAAGACGTCCAGTATTCTTCCGCCGGCGAACCGCTCGGAGAAGATGCGGTTCTCCCTCTGATCCAAGTAAAAACCTGTTTTCTGACCCTTCAGCACGTCCACAAAGAACTTCACAGCACCCTCTTGGATCACCGTCTTGTGCTTCCGTCCCCTGAGTAACCCCTTCCTGAGAGGTAAACCTTCTTTTAGTCTTGACTTGCCGTCGTTGCGCTCCACCACATTCTCGACGCCGTGGTCCACGATGAGGTCCGCGATGTCCTCCTTGAAGCGTTCCAGTCCCTTCACGTTGATCCTCAAGGCCGCCACGTCCTTGAACACGTCCACCAGAAGCCCTGGAAGGAGATCACCCTCCGCGAAGACCCAGCGAAAGCTCTCGTCGTAGAGTCGCTTCTTCTGGACGAAGAGATCTTCCATCCGGGAAGAGATGACCTCCCAGGGGTCGTCCTCCCCCCAGCTGTAGATCTTCACGGGGATGGAAGATCCCTTGGTGAAGAAGCCGTAGGCGAGGGTCTCCCCTCCGTGGAGCACCTCCACCCAGTCTCCGTCGGAGGCCTCCACCCCCTCCACGTTCTGGGCGTAGACGTGGAGGGCTCCCCTCCGGATCTCCCTGGCGGCGGACTCGTTGACCCAGACCCGAGGCATAAGATAAAGGGGATCCTCACATTATTTAACTGCTGGTCGACGGATTATTTCTCTCGGACCACCATCGTGGGGTCGTCGCCGCTCTTCTCCCTCTCGAAGCGGTACACCACGTCGGCCGCCTCCGAGAAGACGGGGTCGTGGGTAATGACGATGACCTGCCTGAACAAACCCCTCTCCCGGGAGGCGTCCCGCAGGAAGAAGGCCAAACGCCGGGTGAGGTTCTCGTCCAGGTTGTGGGTGGGCTCGTCCATGATGATGAAGCCAGCCCTCCCGGATAACAGATAAGAGACGGCCAAACGAAGAGCAATGAGGGCGAGGGTGCGCTCGCCCCCCGAGAGCTCCTCCACGCTGCGCCAGAGGTCGCGTCCCCCTACCGTGGTCTTCAAAAGTAAGGAGTAGGTGTAGCCATTGCGGCTCTCCTCCACCCGGAAGTCCACGTCCGTGTAGTCGGCGTACTGGGAGTTATAAACCTCCCTCCACACAAGCTTCAAGGCTCTATTAATGGCCGCTATCCTGAGATCCCTCACTTCCCGGAGGGTCTCGTTCCAGGCGACGATCAGTTTGTCCAGACGGGAAAACAGCTCCCTCAGCCGGGAGATCCTCTCCAGTTCCTCCTCTACCCTTTCCAGTAATTTTTCTTTCTCCTCGATGCGCCGCCTCCTCTCGGCTATGGATGCCTCTTCGCCGCGGATCTGGGCCTCCAGGGCCGCCACCTCCTTCTCCAGCTCCTGAACCGCGGGGAGCAGCTCCTCGTACTTCTTCCTGTAGGGGAGCAGCTCCTGAAGCCTTTCCCTTACCTCCCTCAGGCGTTCTTCCATCCTCCGGACCCTTTCCTTCAGGTCCAGGCTGCGGGCCATCTCCCTCAGTTCCTCCACCCTCTTCCTCAACGCCTCCACCGACCCGAGCTCGCCCAAGAGCACGCCGAGCTTCTCCTCCACCTCCGAGAGCATCGACTCCTTCTTCTCAACCTCTTCCATCATCCTCCGGCGCTGTTCCACCTTACTTAACAGCTCTTTCAGCTGCTCCATCTCCCTTTCCATCTTCTTCCTCCGCTCCTTGAGCTCTTTCAACCTGTCTTCAACTTCCCTGTACCTTTTTTGTAACTCCTCCAGCTGGAGCTCCACCCTGGGCTTCTCCTGGAGCTCTGAACTTAATTTAAGTTCCCGTTCCTCCAAAGAAGAAAGCTTAGCACTTAATTTTTGTATCTCGTCTAGTAGCTTCTTAAGTTCGAGCTCCTTAGCCTCCAATTCTTTTATCTTTTTCATCAATTCCTTTTTCTTTCTCTCTTGTTCTGCCAGGATCCGCTCCACGTCAGAAGAACTTAACTGGGATCCGCAGACCGGACAAACTTGGGAGTGTTTCAGGACTGAGGCCACGTTCTCGGATATGCTCAGCTCACCCCTCAACTTGGAGAGCCGCTCGGTCACCTCCTCTAGCTCTCTCTTCAGCCTCCCGCTGTCCTTCTCCAGGCGCTCGACGATGGCCCTTTTCTCCTCCCTCAAGCGATTCAGTTCCTCTTCCTTTCGTGAGAGCTCAGCCAGAAGGGTCTTCAGGGACGCCACCTGCTGGATGAGTCCCTTCCTCTCGGAGTCAAGGAGCTCCAACTCCCTTTCTATTTCCTGGAGCTCGGCAGAGAGCTGATCCAGTTTTTCTCGAATACCTTCCACGTCCACGCCTTCGGGGAGTTCTATGGACTGGAGCTGTTCTCTCAGGGAGCGGATCTCACCCCTCAG
>JAADDC010000027.1 GCA_013154145.1 Candidatus Iainarchaeum sp.
GGGGTGCCGTGATGTCGAAGGCCGTCATGGAGCCCAGGTAGGCACCCGTGAGAACGCCGGCCAGGTAGAGGAACAGGGCCGAGACCAAGAACGTGATCACCTTCCTGTCCACGGAAGGAAAAGGTAGAGGGAGCCTTAAAAATACCTGCGGGATTTTATAATGCGTGGGCCCCATCGAGATCCTCTACCTGGCTGCGCTCTTCACCATCACTCTTATCTCCTTTATCTACTATGGCCTCGCCTTCTGGGGGCTATTCATAAAGGAAGAGAAGAAGCCCAAGCCAAAGAAGGATTTTGCCCCCTTCGTGACGGTCCAGATCCCCGTTTACAACGACCGCATCGTGGAACGCCTCGTTAAGGCCGTGCTGAACTTTGACTATCCCAACTACGAGGTGATCATCGCCGACGACAGCACGGACCCCGTCACCCGGCGCATCGTGGACTCCTTCGCTTCCCACCCGAAGGTGAAGGTGATACGAAGGAACTCCCGGGAGGGCTTCAAGGCCGGGGCCCTCAACAACGCCATGAAGTATTCCAAGGGCGACGTCATCGTCGTCTTCGACTCGGACTTCATCCCCCCAAGGGACTTCCTCACCCACATCGTCCAGCCCTTCAAGGATCCCCAGGTGGGCTACGTCCAGGCACGCTGGAGCTTCGACGAGAACCTGGACGAGAACCTCATCACCGTCTTCGCGGGCACGAACCTCCTCATTTACCACCACCTCTTCTACCCCTTCAAGAGCAAGCAGGGCACCATATACCTATCGGGCTCGGCCATGGCCATACGCCGGGACGCCTTCGAGAAGGTAGGGGGCTGGAAGGCCGGAACCCTCGCCGAGGACGCCGAGCTCACCCTCAGGCTCGCCTCGGAGGGCTACAAGAGCGTTTATCTCCCCTATCTCAGGGCGGACAACCAGCTACCCTACACCCTCAACGTCTTCATGAAGCAGCAGGCCCGCTGGTCCACGGGCGTCCTGGAGGCCTTCTTCATGAACTGGAAGCGCATACTTTCCTCCAAGAAGCTGAAGCCCATCCAAAAGGCCATACTCATGACCATCCCCCTCTTTAACCTCTCCTACATCATCGTCACCATCCTCGTCCTGGCCTCCATCCTCCTCTGGATGTTCAACATCAAGATATTCACGCCGGAGATCGCCCTTCTGGCCCTTCTCCTCACCTCTGGCTTCCTGGTGGCCGGATACATAGCCCTCAGGCGCGAGGGGCGCACGCAGCTCTTCCCCAAGTTCCTGGTGGCCACGTACCTCCTGGGTCCCCTCATCGCCATCAGCAACACCCTCAACATGATACGCTACGTCTTCAAGGGGTTGCCCTGGTACGTGACGCCTAAGCGGTGGCAGAAATGAACCCCCTCCTGGTCTTCTTCACCATCCAGTCCATACTGTTTCTTTACTGGCTTTTTCTGCTCCTCTTCCCGGGAAAGGTTTCCAAGAAATCCTACACCCCCTCCGTCACCGTCCTGATACCCGCCTACAACGAGGAGAAGAACGTCGGGCGAGCGATAAAGTCCGTCCTGGCCCAGGGATACCCCTCCCTCGAGATCATCGTGGTGGACGACGGCAGCACGGATCGTACCGCTGAGGTGGCCTCCTCCCTGGGCGTGAAGGTCATCAGGACGTCCCACGTGGGCAAGGCCAGAGCCCTGAACGCCGCAATGAAGGAAGCCAAGGGCGACGTCATCGTGGTCCTGGACGCGGACACCGTCATCGAGGAGGGCGCCATCGCCAAGCTGGTAGAACCCCTCGCCGACGAGAACGTGGTCATCTCCGTGGGGAAGATGGCCGCCGAGGGAAGGGGCATTCTCGCCGGCTTCCAGCGCATAGAGTACGCCTTCGTCTCCGAAATCCTCTACGCCCACTCGAGCCACGGGAAGCCACTCCCCTTCTTCTTCGGCGCCTTCATGGCCATAAAGAAGGATTTCCTTCTCGAGGTGGGGGGCTTCTCCCCCGACACGCCCGGCGAGGACTTCGACCTCTTCATAGAGGCCATGGAGAGGGGGAAGAGGATCGCCGGCACGGCTGCCCGGGCCCGCACCCTCGTCCCCGAGAGTTTACCGTCCCTCGTCGAGCAGAGGCTCCGCTGGGGAAAGGCCGGCATTCTCATTGCCTGGAAGCACAGGCGCATACTACATCGCTACCCCCTTTACCTTTACCTCTACTGGCCCACCTATGGCCTCCTGGGCTTCCCCTTCCTCCTCAACGAGTTCGTCAAGTACATTCCCTGGCACCTCTCACAAGGTAGTATCGTCGAGTACCTGCTGTCCTGGTTCAGCTTCCTGGGCCCCCTCAGGTCCCTTTACTACCTCCCCGTTTGGGGATTCGCTCCCCTCACCGTGACGGGCGTCCTCCTGGGCCTTCTTTCAATGGCCGTCATCTTCTGGGCCTGGAGGAGGAACGGCGGCAGCTGGAAGGACTTTCCCTACTTCTTCTTCCTCCCCACCTACGGAACCTTCCTCCTGGGCTTCATCCTCTTTCTGATCTTTCCCTACACGCTTTTAACCCTAAACAAGCGCAGCTTCATCCGGTGAGGAGGAAGACGATCTCCTTGCCCGCCAGGAAAAAGACGTAGGCCAAGAGGAGGAAGATGGGCGCCAGCACGGCACCGTAGGACAGCTTCCCCTCCCTTATGGCGGCCCCCATGAAGCCCGCCAGTACGGACTCGATGATCACGAAGAGGGTGAGGACCAGCTCGAGGTTCCTGGCCGCCGCCTGCTTCTGGAGGAACTCCTCGGGCGAGAGGTTGCCCGAGGCCACCAGCTGCTGCCCGATGACCATCATATAGTTAATAATGCCCACGGCCACCCCCATGAGGAAGGGGCCAAGCACGGCGGCAGAAACGGCCAAAAAGAGGAACTGCATGGTGGTCCGCGCCCTCCTCTCTTTCTTTATTTGGTAAAGCTTCCTTATGTCCTCGGCGATGGAGTCCAGGACGTCCGCCACCTTTCCGCCCGTCCTTATGGCGTCCCTGAGTATGACGGTGACCCTCTCCAGGAAGGGGGATCCCACCCGCAGGCTCATGGACTCCAGGGCCGCTATGAAGGACTTGCCGCTCTCCATCTCCTTCAGCATCCGGGCAAACTCCTTGGACAGGGCCCCGTAGTCGGAGATGGCTATCTCCCTGACGGCCACCTCGAAAGTACCGCCGGAGCGCAGCACCGCCGCCATCTGCCTCAGGGCCTCCGAGAGGTTTTCCTCCATCTCTTCGATGGTCCTCCTGCCCCTGTAGTAGGGATACATGGCCACGAGGTCCGCCAGCACCAGGGCCACGATGAGGGGCAGGAAGTCCCTCAACACCACGGCCAGGAGGATCCCCAGGAGGGCAATGAGGCCCGCCACGGCCAGGAGCACTCTCCCCTTTACCTTCAATCCCGAGAAGGCCACCGTCCGCTCGTACTCTTCCAGGAAGCCCATTCACTCACCCAGGGGATCCGCCCTCTTGACGAAGAGGAGGATGACGAGCATGAAGAGGGGAATGCCGATGAGATAGATGGTGATGAGAGTGCTCAGGGGCATGGCGAAGCCCGCCAGCAGGTTCGTGCCCAGGGGGGCGTTCCCTATGCCGTTGAGAATGGCTAAAAGGGTGGGGAACACGATGCCCACGAACATGAAGACGATGCCCACGAGGTTCAGCTTTTCAGAGAACTCCCTCACCCTCACCAGCTGTTCGAAGGTGAGGTCCTCCGCTATCCTCTCGATGGCGTCCGAGAGGTTTCCACCTATTCTCAAAGCCCTGACGATCTG
>JAADDC010000066.1 GCA_013154145.1 Candidatus Iainarchaeum sp.
GGGTTGTTACTGGACCGAGAAGGTAAGGAAAGGATCATAAAGGAGCTGAAGAAGCGCTACTGCGTGGACATCATCGTGGGGAACCCCGGCAACGAGCCCTTCTGGCTGGCGGAGAAACTTGCCATAATCGTGCGCTCCCCCAAGGATTTAAGGAAGTGGGTCCATAGATTGTAGCGTGAAGGAGGCAGACTTCTACGAGGTGCTGGAGGACAAGAAGGTTCGCTGCAACGCCTGTGAACGCAGGTGCATCATCCTTCCCGGACGCAGGGGCGCCTGCCGAATAAGGGAAAACCGGGACGGAAAGCTCTACCTTCTCACCTACGGCCACCCCGTGAGCGTGAACATCGATCCCATCGAGAAGAAGCCCCTCTTCCACTTCTTCCCCGGCACGGACATCCTTTCCTACTCCACGGTGGGATGCAACTTCTTCTGCAAGTACTGCCAGAACTGGGAGATCTCCCAGGCCAATCCCGAGGACTACCCCACCCCCTACGTTCCCCCTGAACACATGGCCTACTCGGCCCTCCGCTACGGCACCATTGGCGTGGCCCACACCTACACGGAGCCCACCGTTTACTACGAGTACGCCCGGGACATAGGACTGGAGGTGAAGCGCCTCGGCCTCTACAACGTCTTCGTGAGCAACGGCTACTTCACGCTGGAGCTGTTGGACGACGCGGTCCGCTTCCTGGACGCCATCAACATCGACCTCAAGGGCGACGAGAAGTTTTACAGGGAGGTGGTCATAGGGGCCGACGTCAACGTGGTGAAGCGGAACATCAAGGAGGTCTACAGGCGTGGCATACACCTGGAGGTCACCATGCTCATCATCCCCGGCTACAACGACGACCCTGAGCTCTTCATGGAGAACGTGCGCTTCCTGGCCGAAATCTCCCGGGACATACCCCTGCACATCTCCCGCTTCTTCCCGCACTACAAAATGAAGGACGTGCCCCCCACCCCCGTGGAAACCCTTGTGCGCTTCTACAACATGGCCCGGGAAGAGCTCAACTACGTCTACGTGGGCAATCTCCCGGATCCTAAGTACGAAACCACCTACTGCCCCAACTGTGGCGAGCCCGTCATCATCCGGCACGGCTACTCCGTGGAGAACCGCCTCGACGGCGACCGCTGTCCGGCCTGTGGCTACAAGATTGCAGGCGTTTTCAAAAAAGAAGAAGGGGTGAAGGAATTCACCCTATAACAAAGATGGCCCACCAAGGTTTCTCTACCTTGATCTCCTGGCCGGTCTCCGCGTCTATGTAGGCCTTCACTGGTATCTCGATGGGTATCAGGAAGAACAGGCGTCCCTGTGCCTTGGCCTCCACCTCGTAAACGGGCTTGTTGTTCTCGATGGTCAGGCGGAGCTGCTCCAGTATGGCGTTCCTGATCTGCTCCTGAATCCTCTGGATTACCTCGTCGGGAAGTACCTTGATGACCTTGCCGTTGACCTCTATGGCGTTCTTGTCAATGGCGATGCTGGGCACCTCCACCTCGACCTTCACCTTTATGGGGCCGTTGAGCTCCATGTAGATGTCGTTGAGCTCCTTCTTGATGATCAGCGGCTTGCCCTCGTACTCCACCTCGATCTCCACCTCTGGGACCTCTATCTTCTCGCCGGTGACGGGGTCAACGATGCCCTCGGGCGTTATGAGGAGCTTCCTCTGGAGCTCCTCCACCTTTATCCTCAGCTTCCTCAGCTCTTCCTTGTAGCGCTCGATCTCCTGCTTGAGCTTCTCTATTTCCTTTCTGAGCTCCTCCACAGTCTTGTTGATGTCCACGGGCGTTTCGAGGACGTTCTTTATCTGGGCCTCGATGCGGGCCCTCTCCTCGGCCTTGACCATCACGCCGTTGACCTCGTAGTAGCTCTCACAGACCCTGTAGTAGGCGTTCTTGTCCAGCTTCTCCAGCACGTCACAGGCTTTCTCCTTGACGGCGTAGTAGTCTCCGGCCTCACAGCGGATGGCAAATTCCTTGGCGGCTACCGGGTCGTACTTGTTGAGCTCGGCCACGATCTCCCTGCAGAGGGTGTTGAGGTCCATCACGGGCGGGAGTGGTATGTTGGTGTCGAAGTTGCCCTCCAGGAGCACCTTTACGTCGACGGGGTAGTTGGCGTCGACGTTCAGGTATATCTCCGTTTCCTCACAGGTGCCCGCTGGCCTCACCCTGATCTCGAAGCAGTTGGTGCAGTTCAGCTCGAGAACGCTGTAGTCGTAGCAGCCCTTGATGTAGACCTTTGCCCTGTTGCCCTCCACCTCCAGCTCGTAGGGGATCTCCCCCACGTAGCGGTACTCGTAACTGTACTCGTAGGTGTACTCGTAGGGCTCGAACTTGGTCCTCTTGACCTCCACCTTCAGGGGGAGCTGGGGATCCGTCTTGAAGCGGACATCCACGTTCTGGGGCGTTATCACCTGCGTGCAGATCTCGCCGCTGCTGTAGAAGCTCAGGTAAACGTAGGCCTCCACGTAGCCGTCGTCGTCGACCTTCTGCTCCACCTTGTAGTCCACCTTGTGGCAGGGGGTCGGCGCCATTACCATTAATTTCAGGTAAACGTCCTCGCCGTTGCGCTCGGCTGCCAGTAGCTCAACTCCCTCATCCGTGTACACCCTTAGATCCGTGGCAATCGCTTGATACCCCTCGTCGGGGCTGTCGTCGATGTAGGGGAGCTCTATCTCCAGCTCGTAGCCCCCTTCCACCTCGAGCTCCGAGGCGGCCAGGAGGGGGAGCAGCAGGAGCAGAGCCAACGCCATTGCCTGTGCCCTCATGCTAAAAGTTTTCCTCGAAGCCCTTAAAGGTTATACGAAGTCGAAGATCGAACGTTGCGTCTGGGGCTTCTTCAGGTCCTTCTCGCTGTAGCCCAGCGTTTCAAAAATGGGTAACACCGCCGGCAGTATCTGCCTCTCCACGTAGTAATCCGGGTCGTACTCTCCCTTGAAGAGCTCCACGGGTTCCGCCCGCTCGGAGACGCTCCCCCCACCCTTAGCGACGATGTAACCCACAATGGTCCCCGGCTTCACCCTGTAGCCCATTCTGCGCAACTTCTTGGCGGCCTCCACGTGGGGCCCGCTCTGTTCGTAGGCATCCAATTCCTTTTGTATCTCCGTGTAGATGATGAGCTTTTCCAGGGGAACCCTCCCCCTCTTCACGTCCTCTATGACCTTCCTTACGTAGTTGAGGGCCCCCTCCACGTTACCTTTCCCCAAAATGAGCTCAAGCACCTTCTTCTGGGTTTCCCGGGCGATCTCGCTCCAGTCCCTCCTCACATACTCCATGCCCGTAATCTTGAGGTTCCCTTGTTTATCAATAAGGGCGTACTTCTTCTTGGCGGCCCTCTCGCCCCGCCGCCTCTTGATGAATATCCCCCTCACGTAGAAGCCCTCCAGCTCCAGCTCCATCATCCCCGGAAGCTTCGCGTTGACGTGTTCCAGGAAGCGTATCACGTCCTCCTCCTTTTGATAAGAGAGGAACACCGAGTCCGTGTCCCCGTATATGACCTTCAATCCCCAGCGCTCGGCCTCCTCCATCACCCACTTGATGTATTGCCTCGCCCACGCCGTGATAGCCTCGGCACACTCCTTGCAGTACCAGCGGGCCCGCGGAAATGCCAGGTAACCGTATGAGGCGTTGGCTATGATCTTCAGGGCTTGCTGCC
>JAADDC010000040.1 GCA_013154145.1 Candidatus Iainarchaeum sp.
ATCTCCTTCACCACGTCCTCGCGGAATATCCTCGTCCAGCGGAAGAGCTCCATCCACTTGAGGGTTAGGCCGGAGGCCAGCGTGGTGAAGAGGAGCACCGTGACGGCGGAGGAGAGCGCGTAGTCACTTAAGAAGTTTCCCAGGGACGGGAGGAAGTCCGTGAGGGTCTTGCCGGTGACGATGAGTAGAAGCAAATCAAGGCCCAGCTGGAAGAAGAGAAGGAGAAGGTTTGAGCCCACGTAGAAGAAGAATATGGTGATCCAGGTCCGGGGGTCCCAGAGGAGCCTCCGGACGCGCCACAGGAGCTCGAGGGTGTAGATAAATAGCAGTAGCATGTTCCAGGGGAGGATGAAGGGGAGCTTGGCAAAGAAGGTCAGCAGGCTCACTTCAGGATCCCCTCCCGGATATACTCTAATACGCGCTTGTTACCTAAAAGCATTCCGCCGGGGAGCACGCAGTACTGGTAACGGTTGCACTCGTAGTGGGGCGTTCCACCCAGGGAGAGACAGAGGTTCTCCTCGCGGGGAAAGAAGCCATAGATCTCCTGGCTTTTGGAGGGGAAGCCCAGAACTACCACGTTTTCGCCAATGAGCAGGGGGATCGCCTCGTTCCAGGGGATGTTTCGCTCCGCCAGGATGTTCATTGCCGTCTCGCGGTCCACGAGGGTGTAGGAAAGGTTCATCTCGTGGAGGTAGCGCTCCAGGTTCTGGCAGTGGGGACAGAGGGGATCTGCCACGAGGAGCAGGGTCCCGTTCCCTGTGGAGGAAGACGGAAGAAGATAGAGGAGAAGGAGGAAGAGGACAAGGGCCGAGAGGAGGTGGAAGTGGCGACTGTACCTCTCTCGGAACTCCAGCATTCTCTTCGGCGAAAGGCCCAAGAGAACGAGGAGAAGTAATAGGAGGAAGGGTGAGATGAAGATCAGGTTGTAGAGGAGAAGATCGATAATGCCACCCATCTGGCCAAGGGCGAGGAGGTAGGGCCCCGAGGAACAGGGAAGAAGGAAGAGGGAACAGAAGAGGGCCACGGGGACGGCCATCAGCGGATGATCCACCTTCGAGATGAGCCTGGACGCAAGGGGCCTGAGCGAGGCTGGCATCTCGAGAGAAGAGAAGCCGGGTTCATAGAAGAGAAAGGCCTTCAGCTCCCAGAGAAATAACAAGAAAATGAAGGGCAAGAGAAGCGCTCGCAGGAGTTCCAGCAACCGCGGAAAGAAGTTCAAGATGCCAAGGCCGTAGAGGGTGTAGAGGACGAACACCGTGGCCGTGAAGAGGAGGCCGGCCAGCAGGGCATCTCTCCTTCCACGACGACTGAGCACCACGAGCAGAAGGAGGGCCATGATGGCAATGCTACAGGGGTTGACGGCGTCCGCCAGGGCAAGGTAAACAATCGTTAACTCCACAACCCAAGATGGGCGCCAAGGGTTAAAGAACTTCCCCTCTCTTCTCAGCGTGGAGTTCTCCCTCAGCACTTCCATGGGGCCGCGCTGGCTGCTGATCCCCCTCGCCCTGCTCTTCGTCCTGTCCTTTGCCCTTGGCCTGAGCAACTCCATCCTCTTCTACGAAACCCTGCCCCACGAGATACCCGCCGAGGGCATCGTGGTCTTCTACCAGCCGTCCTGTCCCCACTGCATAGCCGAAATCCCCGTCATCAAGAGGCTCGTCGCCGAGGGATATCCGGTGTACAGCATCAACGCGCTAAAGCACCCGGAGATTGCCCGGCAGTTTGGCGTGGTGGCCACGCCCACCATCGTAATACTCCCCTCTGGTGTTACGCTCGTTGGGGAGCAGTCCTACGAGGCCATCGTGAAAGCTTATGAAGAAGGGATAGCTTCGAGCAGCGGCGAGGCCTGTGGGGTGGAAACATATACCTGTGGACCTACCTGAACGGGGTGTTTGCCAGCCTGGGAGGGTGCACGCTCCCCGTGCTGTCCGTGCTGGCAGCCAAGCTCAATGACAAGAGCTTCAACCGCTGGCGCTTCGTTCTCGAGTTCTTTGCCGCCCAGTTCCTCCTCTTTTCTCTCCTGAACCTCGCCGTGGCCACCGTCTACACCCTCTTCGAGTTCCTCCAGCCCATACTCCTCCTCCTGGCGGCCATCATAACCTTTGCCCTGGCCGTGTCCCTCTACCTGGGGAAGCCGCTGCCCGTCCCCGTCAGCGGCGGCATATACGGCATCGCCCTCTCTCCCTGTTCCATCGGCTTCGCGGTGGCGGCCTCCACCACCAGCACCGACTACGTGACGGCCATCCTGAACGCTTTCTTCTTTTCGTTGGGGGTGACGACACCCATAGCGGCCATACTCTTCGTCCTCGAGAGCGCCGAGCCCATACAGCGCAGGGCCCATCTCATAGAAAAGCTTAGCGTGGCACTACTATTCATCGTGAGCTTCTACTTGGCCTACCTGGCAGGGGCTTCGTGGAGGTGGTTGCCGTGATACTGTTCCTCTTTCACACGGTCATCCTCGTCCTCTTGGCCCTTATACTGGGCTACGCAATAGCTTCCTCGGGAAGCTATCAGCTGCTTGGCCCGCTCTTTGGGCTCCTGACCCTTTACTTAATACACTGCAGCCTCTGGGGCGAGGCCTGCACCAGCTGTGACCTCGGAAGTCCTACCTGCGTGGCCGAGATCGCCCTCTTCTGGATCTTCGTGGCGTGGGGGGTGCTCAGCTCTGGACTCGTCAGGCTTAAAAAGGAGTGAAGCCATCTATGGGCGTGGAGTACCCGGTCATACCCTACCAGCCGAAGCTCAGTGGAGAAACGGATCAGCCCCTGGAAAAGCAGCTGGTGGACCTCGAGAAGCTGAAGGCCGAGGGCTACATGAGGGTGGTGCACCACGCCGGGGAGAAGGGATACCACATCAAGCTGGTTCTCAACGACAGGGAGGCCATATCTCTCTTCGTCTGGAACGACAAGATCTTCAAGGGGCAGAACACCCTCGCCAGGAGCTACGGAGTCATCCCCATCGAGGAGATCGAGGTAGACGAGGAGGAAGGGGACCGACTCGTGGCAGAGGGAAGGTACAGGCTCGAGAACGGAGTTCTGGAACTCATCGTCGAAAAGAGCTACGACGAAAGCGTCGTGAAACCCTGCCGCTGCCGATATAAACTAAAGCTCAAGGGGATCAAGGAGTACATCTCGCCCAAGCACGGCCACTCGGCGCGCCCCGAGTACTTCCTCGTAGCAACGGATTGAATTTTATCCACTTGGGTTCCCACTATTCCCATGGGCGAGGAGGTCTTCGCGGTACTGGGCATCATGCTCCTTATCCTCTTCCTGGGAGGGATACTTCTCCTTCCCCAGTTCATTCAGCACGAGGGACTGAGCAGCGCCAAGGCCTTCTACGAGGAGTATGTGGACGCCTTCGTCGTCTTCCTTTCAGTAATACTCGGTCTCGCGGTCTTTGCCATGGCCGTGGGTGTTTACCTCGCCACCAAGAGCGAGCAGGACGCCTACATCCTCGGCGCCATCACATTGCTCGTCGTCAGGACCATACTGTCCACGCTGGACTTAATTATTGGGGAGAACGTGTGGCTGGTGAGATCCCTCTCACACCTCCTCGATCTCTTCATCAT
>JAADDC010000004.1 GCA_013154145.1 Candidatus Iainarchaeum sp.
ATTAACCTATGCTGACCTTTGTTATGTTATTGAGGCGCCCCGGCCTGTTGCTGTCCTCCCTGGAGCAACGAGGTGACGATGAAGCCCCAGTAGTCCACGGGGAGCAGCTGCTCCTTCTTTATGCCCAAGCTTTCCAAGAAGTGCCAGGCACGTTTCTGCTTCTCGGCGAAGAGCTCCGTGTCCTCGCCGGGGAAGTTGCGGTATACTTGAAGAAAGCAGAGGTTCAGCTCCAGGATGCAAATTAAACGTCCCTCGAACTCCCTCCAGGCGAAGCGGAAGTCCTTGACGGTGAACTCTCCTATGGGCTGGAAGCCCAGCTGGAGGAACTTCATCATCAGGCGGTCCTTCTCCCCGTGCTCCAGGACGTTCTCCTCTTGGTTTCTAATGTCGTGGCCGTAGTGGACGGTGGTCGCCTTCTCCTCGTGCTCCGGGGGGTAGCGGATGCCCACCAGCTCCGGCACGCCGTAGGCTCCCTTCATGTGGAGGAGCAGGGTCTCCTTGTAAAGATTGTCCGCGCGGGGACGGATGTCCGCGGACTTGAGCTTTTCGAGGATGGAGGGGTCCACCAGGGCCACCAGCTTGATGCGCACGCTATTAAAGGAGCGCGGAGATATATAAAGCCATGGAGTTCCACAAGCTGGATCTGCGGGTGGGCCTCGTCAAGGAAGTGGAGGATCATCCCAACGCCGACAGGCTGTACAAGCTCCGGGTGGACGTGGGGGACAGGGACATCACTCTCGTGGCGGGCCTGAAGAAGTTCTATTCCAAGGAAGAGCTGAAGGGGAAGAGGATCGTCGTGGTGTACAACCTTGAACCCAAGAAGTTCAGGGGCGTCGTCTCCCAGGGGATGCTCCTGGCCGCCGACGACGGGGAGAACGTGGGCGTACTCACGCCCCTCTTCAAGGTGCGTCCCGGGACGAAGGTGGAGCTAAAAGAGTAGGCGGACTTCTAACTTCCAGACGGCCCGGACGAGGGCCCCCCAGATGAACGTGAAAGCCATTAGATATAGCAAGTCGTCCAGCTCTCCCGTCACCCAGAACTTCCACTTCCATTCCTCACTCCAGAAGACCACGTAGAGGTAGCTGCCAATGAGCACGAGCATAGAGACGAGGAGGATGAGGTACTTAGTAATTGTCCTCACCTTCTTCCACCCTCACGTGGGGCTGCTGCCTGTACATCTGGATGAGCTCTTCTTCCGTGGTGGCGTCCTCCGGGCCCTTGTCCTCCCTCACGAAGGAGACGGCCCGTGGGAAGCGGAGGGCCAGGCCCCTCTCGCCGTCCCAGCCGGCCGTGTGGTTGGGTGAGCGGGTGATCTCGTCGGCCAGGACGGTGATGACGTACTTGGGTTCTACCCAGACGTCGGGCTCCATCTTTGATATTACCCGAGGTGGTTTCTTGGGCACCGCGATCTTGTCCAGTAGTTCCTTCAGCTGAACGAACTGCTCCTCCGTGAAGCCGGAGCCCACCTTGGCCACCGTCTTGAAAACGTCGTTCTTGGGGTCATAGACGGCAACTAAAACACCTCCAATGCCCAGTTTTGCCCTGTTGCCCCTTCCCTTGTAATAACCAACGATGACGAGGTCGAGGGTGTCCGAGAGCTGGCTCTTCATGGTTCTCTTGTACTTTATCCAGGCCCACTTGCGGGCACCGGCGATGTAGGGGGACTTCAAATCCTTGGCGATAATACCCTCGAGGCCCCTCTCCACGCAGCTCTCGAAGAAGTCACGGAGGTCCTTGACGCTCCGGGCGATGATCTTCTCAGAGGGCTCGATGGTCTTGCCAGGTTTAATGAGTTTCTCCAGAATCTCCCGGCGCTGGGCATAGGGCTTGGGGGTGAGGTTCTCCCCGTTGAGGTACATGACGTCAAAGGCGAAGAGCTTGAGGGGGTACTCCTCGGCAGCTTTGTCAATGCCGTGCTTGCGCTTCCGCTGGATGGTAATCTGGAAGGGGTAGAACTCGCCGGTCTCCTCGTTGTAGGCGATGGCCTCGCCCTCGAAGATCACCTCGTCGGCGTCTATCTGTTCAAGGACCGCCTTGGTGATGTCGGGGAACTGGCCTGTCATATTCTCCAGCCGGCGGGAGAAGATCCAGACCTTGTCGCCCTTCTTGTGGATCTGCAGCCTGAAGCCGTCGTACTTGGCCTCGGCGGCGCACTCACCCCCCATCCTCTGCATGATCTCTTCCAGGGAGGAGGCCCGCTGGGCCAGGGCCGGACGGATGGGTATGCCCACCACGGGCTGGACGTTCCGGATCCCCTCGAGGCCCTTCTCGTAGAGGAGGCGCGCCACGTAACCCAGGTCCGAGACGTAGTTGTAGGCCCGTTCCAGGTCTTCCCTATAACGGCGGTCGCCGAGCTTGGCCAGGGCGAGGGCCTCGAGGATGGTGGCGTCCCCTATGCCGAGACGCAATCTTCCGAGGGGTATCCTCACGATGTAGCGGGCTTCCAGGGGCGTGGCGTCCTTGAGGAGGTCCGCCAGGAGCCGGACCTTTTTATCCACCACGCCGGGCCCGCTGGCGGTGGCGATCTTGTAAAAGTTATTGTAAACGCGCTCGAGGGTGAGGGGTTCCGAGAAGAGGGTCATCTGCTTCTTCTGGGAGGCCAGGTGCTCGGCCACGAGGCCCAGGTCACCCATCTCCTTGTAAAGCCTCTCTACCTCGGAGCGGTCGACGCCGTAGGCCCGAGCGATGGCCTCTTCCACGAGCTTCTCGCCCATGCCTATCTCTATGCCCGTGTAGGGGGGCGCCACACGTCCCTGAAGGAGGTAAATGAGCATGTGTATGTTGGAGGCGTCTGCCTTCTGGAAGAGGGAGGCCAGGGTGGAAATGAGCTCCAACCGCTCGGACGTGGACTCCAGCTTCTTGAAGGTTTCCGCGACGGTCCGGAACTCCACCCTTTAATTAGGGGATGGGGGTTATTAAGGGTGGTTGTTTTCCCCTGCCGGTGGTTTCGTCCCCTCAGGCCCCTTTTAAGAAGCGACCGCACTCTACTCTAAGAGATGAGCTGGATCCCCCTCGTCACGAAGGTTTACAGGTTTCTCAGCGAGAGGGGCAGGAGCGCCGACATCGAAGAGGTGAGGAAGTGGATACAGCCCCTTGTGGGAGAAATAAAAGACGTTGACGCCATCCTCTCCCTCGAGGAAATGGACAGGCTCGTGAGGGACGCCTTCCCAGAGGGGAGCTGGCAGCCGGCGGTGGCCCTTTCCCAGACGCTGATGCTGGTGGACTCCCTCGACGATCCCAGCGAGCTGAGGGAGCGGCTGGCTGCGCTGCTGAAGGTCTGGGAGAAAACAGCCATCAACTACTCGGCCCTGCTCACGGAGCTGCGCAGGAGGGTGCTCAGGCTCGGCAGGCCCGACCGCAGCATCATCGAAACCCTCGACTACGATCCCAACAAGCCCTCCTTCTTTTCTTCCGAGTACTCGGAGAACGGTGTGGACTTCTTCTTGAATTACTTGAAGTTTGAGGAGGGGGTGGATGTTGAGGGGTTCTTGGAGCCGTTGAAGAAGTTGCTGGAGAAGGATC
>JAADDC010000048.1 GCA_013154145.1 Candidatus Iainarchaeum sp.
GAGCTTCACCTTCACGTTCTCGGGGGACAGCTCGACGGTCTTGGTCTCCTCGACGTAGGCCATGTTGCCGATGGCTGCGGCGATGTTGCCTGCCCAGACGACGTCGGCGGGCTGTGCCTTGGCGCCGATCACTATTGCGCTGTTCAGGTACCAGGTCTTGTCGGTGGGCAGGGTGTCTGCAACGAGTCCAGCTGCTGCTGCCTGGCCGGCAAAGAGAGCCCCAACGGCGAGGGCAGCCAGCTTCTTCACGTTCATGCTCCTCATGTTATTCACCCCTTAGAGTAGGAGGTCTTCACACCTCCCCTTGGTAAGGAGGTAAGAGGTCCTTTAAATTGGTTGCGGAAGCTCCGCCGAGGAATCCGAGGGTCCGGAAAGGTATTTTGATGAGAGAAAAAGTGAGGTTCGACAATCAACGGGGTCACCCCTTCTGCTTGATCTTCTTGAGGCGGCGCACCACGTAGCCGGCTATCATGTTCCTCATGCGCTTGGTCATCTGGTTGGGGTAGAGGCCGATCTGGTTGAAGAACTGCTTCACCTTCTCGAAGTCGGGCTCGAGGACATCCCCGTAGAGCTCGATGATGCGGTTACCAACCCTCTTGAACTTGCCGGGGAGTGCGGTTCCCATCAGCTCACCTCCACGATCTCAATGGTTCCATCGGGGTATTCCCTGACCACAACGAAGGGAATGACGCCGCGCTCGAACTCCATGCGGGCCACGTCGTAGGGGTCAACAATCCCCTTGGGTACGTCGATCAGCGGAGGGGCTCCGTAAGCAAGCTGGAGAGCGCGGGCAGATATGATGCGAGTGCGCTCAAAGCGGGACAACATGTGTCAATGCTTGGGGCCAAATCGTTATATAGGTTGGGGTCTCTGCGCAGGAGGTTGTAGAGGGCCAGGAGGGTGTTGCGCCCCCTCATCCCCAGGGCGAAGGTGTTGACGAGGAGGTCCGGGAGGGAGAGGAGGATGGAGGAGCTTGTCAGGAGGAGGTTGTAGGCGGTTGGGTCCTCCACGAGGAGATCCCTTGGAGAGCTCCTATAGGAAGAGAGAAATAATTGGACGAGGGATTCCACTTCCCTGAGGAGGAAGGAGGGGACTGGAGAGCTGCGGAGCTCCTTGATTAATTCGTGGGGGAGGTTGTAGAGCAGGGCGTCGGCGAGGGTGATCACACCTTCTCCCTTCAATACCCGGCGACCGATACGGGGATGAACCGAGTGGATCTCCCGGAAGGTTCTAACTCTTACGGGGGAGGTGGGTAGGAGTATGCCCTCTTCGGAAAAAGAAGAACTGTCCACGTTGAACTGGAAGAGGGGGAAGTACACCCGGTGGTCCACGGAAATGCGTGAAATCCTCTTCAGCGGGCGGGCGTAGCCGTGGAGGAAAAGGGTGTTTTCGAGGAACGTGAGAGCGGGGTTTGGGGTGGAAGTGGTCCTGAGGAGGTGGTAGAGGGCGGAAAGCGGGGTGGGGAGGTTCGGTCGCAGGCCCTCACTAAAGGGACGTAGGTTGTTCAGGAGGAGGAACTGGCGCTCGGGAGGAGGGAAGACGATGGCGTTGGTCAGGCGAGAGAGGCGCTGGTAAAGCTTCAGGAGGGTGGTGTAGGGGGCCTCCACGTAGAGGCCCCCGGGGGCGTCCACGGTCTCCAGGTGGTGCGGAAGGTACGGGGCGAGGGAGCCGGGGACGAGCATGCGAGGAGTGAAGGGTACCTCTTCCCTCTCGCCGCTGTCGTGGTGTAGCGTGACGACGTCCCCTTCGTAGCTGGCTCCCACGATCACGTTGGGAGGAGGGCCGGCGGCCTTTTAAAATTAGCGGAAGATATTGCTTCCGGTTTTCCGCTAATCCTAAAACCTTCACCACCCATTGGTTACTACATGAGGGCCTTTGTCCTGGTGAAGACCGAGGATCCCGAGGGGGTGAAGCGCTTCCTCGACGAACTCCCGGAGGTGAGGGAGGCCCATCTCGTGTACGGCGGCTACGACGTGGTGGCCGTGGTGGAAGTGCCCGACATCAAGCGGCTGGGGAGCATCGTTCTCGAGGAGCTCAGGGAGCACTTCCCCATAAAGGAGACGCTGACCCTCATCACGCTCGACTAAAGCTCGTCGGCAATGTTCTCTTCCTCTTCGTCCCTCTCTTCCCACTCGAGGGCCATTTCCTCCAACGTCTTTTCATACTTGGACGGCGGGGAACGCCGGGTCCTAACCTTTATGAAGACGGGGAAGTATGTGGCCGTGCCCACCACCAGGGCTTCTCCAGGGGTTAGAGTGGTTATCATGGCCGCCGTGTTGGCATCCAAAGCCTCGGAGGACTCCTTCACGTGATCCAGGTCCCGGGGATTGGTCATACGAAGGATGATGTGAGTGTTGCACTGGGAGAGGGCCGTTGTGGAGAGTTTGACGGGCCGCTGGGAGATGAGGACGAGGGAGAGGCCGAACTTGCGCCCTTCTCTGGCCACCGTCTCGATGATGCCCCTCGAGAGGGCCTCCGACCGGGACACCTGCTCCGGGGCGAAGTTGTGGGCCTCCTCCACGATGGCCACCGTGGGCGGTATCTCGTTCCGCCGCCGGAGCTCAAACATCCGCCGCAGGAAGTAGGTCACGATCATCTGCTTCTTAATGATACTCACGAGGGGGGCCAGGTTGAACACCACGAGGCGGCCGGGACGCAACAC
Source organism: Candidatus Iainarchaeum sp. (assembly GCA_013154145.1). Lineage (GTDB taxonomy): Archaea > Iainarchaeota > Iainarchaeia > JAADDC01 > JAADDC01 > WANZ01. The sequence continues at coordinate 2,663 of JAADDC010000048.1, forward strand.
CCCCTCCACGGGCGGGTACTCCTCGGGTCCCACGAGGCCCTGGTTCTTCAACGCGTAGAGGGTGGAGAGAAGGGCCGAACGGGTGTTGTCCTTCATTTCGGGGTCCTTGCGCACCTCCTCTATGAGATCGTCCAGGTCGTAGGGGCCCCCTCCCGAGCGGTATCGTTCCTGTAGCCTCTCGATGACCTTGCTGAGCTCCCTGTACTGGACGTCCGTGAGATTGCCCGGCAGTATCTCCTTGAGGCCAAAGACGCCCATGTTGGGAAGGGAGAGGGAAACCTGATTACCGTCGAAGATGAGCGTGCGGTCCCTGTAAGGGGAGTCGTCGGCGCCGAAGCCCGTGTACTCGCCGTGGACGTCGAAGACCACCACAGCCGGACGTCCATGCTCCCTGGGGCGGTCCAGGAGTTCCTCGATGATCACGGAAGTTAAGTAGGACTTGCCGGCGCCGCTCATGGCGAGTATGGCCAGGTGTTTCTGGAACAGCTCCGTGAGGTCCAGCTTCACCTCCACGTCGTGGAACTGGACGGTCCCTATGTTTAGGCCCCTCTCGGAGAAACCGATGACCTCGGAGAGGGTCTGGGGATCGGGGATGTAAACCTTCGTGCCGGGGGGCGGCGGCGTCGTGGGCCTGTGCCTCCGGCCGTTCTTCCAGATCACCAGTGGCTTGGTTACCACCACCGTGAACTCCCACTGCTGAACCGGAAAGGTCTTCTCCATAGAGAGACGAACGGAGTACTCCTTGACGGCTTCCACGTGCTCGAAGTATCGATTGGTCTTCTTGACATTGGTAACGAGGGCTATGAGCTTGC
>JAADDC010000057.1 GCA_013154145.1 Candidatus Iainarchaeum sp.
GAGCACCTCCAGCTTGTGGGCCATTCCACCCGTAACGTCCACGCCGTGGGATCCGCCCACCATCGAGAGAACTTCCCTGTAGTTGTTCCTGTCCACCCGGGGTATGTGCTCAGCCGAGGGGTCCTTCAGGGGGTCTGCCGTGTAGATGCCGTCCACCATCTCGGCCATGCCGATGACCACGGGCTCGTTTATCTCTTCGGCGATGGCAAAGAGTACCTTCTCGGAGGAGAAGGCCGTGACGCCCCTCTCTGCGTCCAAAACTGCGTCACCATAAACCACTGGAACGAGCTTCCACCTGAGGGCCTCGAAGATGGGCTCCAAAAAGGCCTTGACCTTCTTTCCTCCGGAGGAAAAGAGGAAGGAGTTAGGGTGAAAACTCATGGCCGGAACGCCCTTCTCGTGGAGGGCCTTCATGAAGATCTGATTGATCCACGTGGCATCATAGTGCACCACGCCCGCGCCGAAGCGCGAGCGCTCGTCCCTTATACCTCCCACCACGTCGTATTCCTTGGCCGAAACGTGGGGGAAGGATCCACCGCCGTGGGCCACGATGAAGCGCTCCCCGTAGGCCCGGGCTATGGCAGCGGCCACCGCCTCGATGACGTCGGGCCGGGGAGTGTAGGGCTTCGTCTTGTCCGTGATGAGGGCCCCTCCGATCTTCAGCAGCCTCACGGTAGAAGCGGAGGGCCAAGTATTTTGAAGGGAGCGAAGCCCATCGACGAACGTCGGAAAAAGAAAGGAAGGGTCAGTCACCCTGTCCCTCGATCTCTATGATCTTCACGTGCACCGGCCACTCCTTGAATTCGTCGTAGACCCTTGCAGCTGCCCGCCGGCTTCTGGCAAAGGCTATGAAGGCCGTGTCGCCCTTGTACCTTGCTTCCACGAAGTTCAGGACGTCGCCGCTGGCAATGAAGCGACCTATGGTCTTCCGGGCGTCGTCCACCAGTCGCGCCACCTTCTCGGGCACGTTCAGGAAGATGCCGTAGATCATGGAAGAAAAAGGATCCTGAGATGTTTTAAGGTTATTTGCGGAGGAAGATCTTGGCCTCGTTCTTGTAGAGGGAGAGGTTCAGGAGAAAGTGGACGACGGCCACCACGATGAAGGCGATGCCCACGTAGGTGTGCCAGAGGGCCACGAAGCCCTCGTCCTCGTCGAGCATGAGGATGCCTGTGTAGGCTAACTGGAGGAAGAGGATCAGGAGCAGCGTCGTCGTGAGGAACCTAATCGTCATAGTATCCATAGTATCCCTCCCAGTAATCGTCGTCGTCCTCGTAGTAGTCGTCGTAGTCCCCGATGCCCAGGTAGATCCCCGAGGTGGCCAGAAAGAGTGGCACGAGACCCAAGAGCACGACAATGAGTAAGAGCAATAGCTTGAGCAAGTCCTTCACGGGAAGAAAGGAAACTGAAAGATTTAACTTATTTTTGGAGGGTTCGAAGTTCGTTCTTATACATGTTCCAGTTCAGGTAGAGGTGTACGGCCACGAAGAGGGCCATGAGGTACCCCGCGTAGGTGTGCACGTCCTCCCAGCCATGCTTGTCCAGGAGGAGGAATGGCTCCTCGTCGTCTGCCAATTCAAAGTAAAGTATGGTGCCGCTGACGAGGAGGATCAGAAAGAGGAGCAGGAGGGTGGTGCTCACCAGCGCCCGGAGCTCCAGGACGTTCACGCTCCCACCTACTCATATTCATACTTCTCGAAGACTCTCCCGTTCAGCTCCAGGAGCTCCAGCTTGTCACTATCGTCGTAGCAGGCCCTTATTTCCGTTCCCACGTACTTGTTCGCCTCGTACATGAGGTCCCAGGCAGTGTAAGAGACGTTCCCCTCGTAAAACAGCCCCCTCACGTCTATGAGCTTCCCTGCCACGATCATTTCACGGTCATCGATGCTCACGTACTCGAGGGTTCCCTCGACGCAGCCCGGCTGGGGTTGGAAGAGGAAGTACAGGATGAAGGGGAGGGCGACCACCGCGAGAACTGCCAGTAACACCCACCACCTCATGGACTTAGTTGGGTGTAACGGACCTTGAGCCCTCCTGAAACCTTTTTCTACACTTTGACACCCATTGTTTCACGATGGAGCACAGGGCACTCCTCATCTCACTCCTCATCTCCCTGGCCATCGTGGGCGTCGTTCTCTACGTGGCAGACCTGTTCCAGCAAAAGAAGCTCAGCTACACCTATGAAGAGCTCGCCGCCCTCTCCAAGGAGGAGCTCATCGCCATCATCCTCAGCAACCAGGCCCAAGAAAAGAGCGGCCTCGGCAGGTTCATCTTCCCCCTGGCGGTGGTCGTGGTGGGCGTACTCTCTTCCCTCGTCACTTACCTCATCCTCCGCCGCTACTCAGCGAAGAAGGAGGACGTCCTCGGTTTATTGAGACCCGACGAGCGGAAGATACTGGAGATACTGGCCCAGCAGGGAGGATCGGTCAGGCAGTACGAGCTGGTGGCCATGAGCAAGCTCAACAAGGTGAAGGTGCACCGCGTGCTGAAAGACTTGGAACAGAGGGACATCGTGGAGATCATCCCCGCCGGGAGGTACAACATCGTCCAGTTGAAGGACCCCTACAGGAGGATATTCACGTGAGTTTCACGAAGGTATAGCTGTCGTTTCACTCATCTATGATGGGTGAGAACATGAGAGGGAACTTGCCTCTGATAGGTGGAGCGGTGGTTTTGTTTTTACTGCTGCTGGCAGCCCACGGCGTCATGACCCAGGGCAACACGGCCACAACTGCCGTCGCGACCACATCCCCCATGATGGAGTACGTGGTCACCGGCAACTATCCACTGACCGAAACAGAGAAGGAGGCCATACTCTGGATGAGAGAGGAGGAGAAGCTGGCCAGGGACGTCTACCTGACCCTCTACGAGCAGTGGGGACAGAGAATATTCCTGAACATCGCCAGGAGTGAAGAGGAACACATGGCCGCCGTCAAGAGGCTCATCGACGTCTACGGGCTGGAGGACCCTGTCATTAACGAGGTGGGCAAATTCAGCAACCCCGAGCTCCAGCAGCTCTATGACCAGCTGGTGGCACAGGGCTCCCAGAGTCTGGTAGACGCCCTGAAGGTGGGCGCCCTCATCGAGGAGCTGGACATCTGGGACCTGGAGAACTGGCTCCAGAAGGTGGAGAACCCTGACGTGAGGTCCGTCTTCTGCTTCCTGGAGAGGGGTTCCAGGAACCACCTGAGGGCCTTCACCAGCGTGCTCAGCAACTACGGCGAGACCTACACGCCCCAGTACATCTCCTACGAGGAGTACCAGCAGATCATCAACAGCCCCTGGGAGACCGGTCCCACAGTCACGGGCTGCTAAGCTCCCTAATTTAATTTATTTTTCAACGCGAAGTGCAAGACCCCTTTTTAAACCATATTGCACTTCACCTTCAGGACTGCAGGAGTAATTTTAAATAACTCGGCCCGCATTTACTTAGGA
>JAADDC010000059.1 GCA_013154145.1 Candidatus Iainarchaeum sp.
TCCACTCCCTGGACATCGTCATCTTCATGCGCAGGGCCAACGTCAAGGGCTTCGAGGTGCGGCGCATCGGCGAGATCGATGAGATCATCGACGTGGACATCGAAAAGAAGAAGCCCATCGTCAACGTCTTCGTGGAGTGGATCCCCGCCGAGGACAAGTACAGGATCAACCGGAAGAGCAAGGTCATCGCCAAGATCGTCCGGGAGAGGGGCGTCAGCATAGAGAGCGTCTGGGAGGAGCTGCGCCGCCGGGCCTACGTGATAGAGTACCTCGTCAAGAACAACATCCGCTACTACCGGGAGGTTCAGCGCTACATCGCCCGCTATTACAAGGAGCCCGACAAGCTTCTGGAGGAGATAGGCTATGCTAAGTCGTCTGGCTAAGTTCGCCTACCGGCTCTTTGGCCGCTGGGTGTTCCGGCACAGGGAGCGCTTCAAGCCCCTAGCGGAGGAACTGAAGAAGGCGAGACTCCCCTTCACCGTGGAGGAATATGTCTCCCTGACTATACTCTTCTCCATTGTCCTCTTCGTCCTTTCCTTCGCGGCCTTCTTCCTCCTCACGGGCTTCTACGACCTCCCCCTGAGGTTCCTCATCTCCCTGGTGGGGGCCGCGGGCGTGACCGTCCTCTTCGCCATCAACTTCCTCAACTACCCGCGCCTCAAGGCCATATCCAGGGGATCCGAGATCGACGCGGTGCTGCCCTTCGCCCTCATGCACATGGCCACCCTGGCGGGCTCCGGCATACCACCCCACCACATCTTCCGCATCATGGGGAAGATCGACAAGTACGGGGAGATTGCCCGGGAGTGCAGGATCATCTACAGGGACGTGGCCATCCTCGGCAAGGACATCTTCTCGGCCCTCTCCGAGGCCGCCAAGGCCTCTCCCTCCCGCCTCTGGACGGAGATACTCTGGGGGATATCCTCTACCCTGCGCTCGGGCGGCTCCCTGAGGGACTACCTTTACGCCAAGTCCAGGGAGCTCCAGATGCTCCTCGAGCGGAAGGAAAGGGAGAGCGTGGAGACCATGAACCTCCTCACGGAGATCTACCTCATCCTCTTCGTCCTGGCGCCCATCCTGGGCGCCATCATGCTTATCCTCATGAGTATGATGGCAGGGGGTAGTGTGGCGGGCCTCTCGCCCCTCACCCTCTTTGGATTGTTGGTTTACGTCATAACGCCGGCCATGGGCCTTATTTTCCTCCTCATAGCCGACAACGCCAAGCCGAGGGAGATCGTATGAGGATAAAGATCCTTGGCAGGGTCCGGGAGATCCCCGACTACGTGCCCGTCCTCCTACTGGATGCAGTGGTCTTTGCCGTGCTCTTTTACCTCGTCAATCACTACTACGCGGGCACCCCCTACTACTCCACCCTCCTGGCCCTCGTCATCTTCGTGGCCCTCCTCATCCCCTTCCTCTACGCCTACAACAACTACCGAAAGATCCGGGAGAGGGAAAAGTACTTCCCACAGTTCCTCAAGGACATTGCCGACGTCTACAGGAGTGGCATGAGCCTCGTTCAGGCGATATACCAGGTTTCCAAGCAAAACTACGGAGAGCTCACGCCCCAGATAAAGAAGCTGGCCGTCAGGCTTTCCTGGGGCGTGCCCTTCGAGGAGGCCTTCCGCCTCTTTGCCAAGGAAACCGGTAGCCCCCTCATAGAGGGTGCCACCCTCATCATCCTCGAGGCCTTCTCCTCGGGAGGGAACGTGGCGGACGTCCTTGAAACGGTGGCAGAGGACATCCGCCGCCTGAGAACACTTCAGGAGGAGCGCAGGAGCCGCTTCTCCCCCTTCATAGGAACCATGTACACGGTGTTTCTCATATCCATCGGCCTCTCCTACGTCCTCCTCAACGTGTTGCTCCCCGAGATGCCCGTGCTCCCCTCCCTCTCCCTTTCCTTCACGCCCGGAGGAACGGCCTCTGGGGCTGCCTCCATCCCCGAGTACTCCCTGAAGGTGATATTCCTCCACCTCCTCCTCATACAAGCATTGGTGAGCGGACTGCTGGCAGGCATCGTGGGAGAGGGGAGCTGGACCGCCGGCCTCAAGCACGCCCTCATCATGGGCTTCATCGCCCTCATAGCCTTCCACCTCTTCATCCTGCCCGTGGACCCGGCGGAGCGCCTCGCCGGAACCATCGCCAAGCTCCCCACCACCCTCACCATGAGCGTGGACCTTGGCAGGTACTACGTGGAGAAGAACATCACCGTGGACGAGATCAGGGAGATCATCGCATCCCGGGGCAACGTCTTCGCCCGAAACACGGACGTGGACATACGCTTTGAGGCAGACCCCCAGTGTGAAGCCTGTGGAAGCCTCGTGGAGGTCAACGCCGAGGGCGTCTTCATAAGGGAACCCCTGTACCTTTCTTTCAGGGTGATGAGCAATGGCGACGGAAGCGTCACCATCTCCGTCCGGTGAGTGGAAGCTGCCGCCCCCCATAAAGGTGTTGGAGGCCCTGGGGGCCATCGGGGACGGCAGAATCGAGCTGAACGAGGACGGCGCCAGGGTAATTTCTTCCGACGGGAGCAGGGTCTACACCGTCCGCTACGATCAAGAAAAGGGGGCCATCGGCTCCACGGACAACGGCAGCCTCTACAGGGGTTACTACGGTTATCCCATCATCGCTTTCTTGATGCTGAGGGGGGAGCTTCCCCTCTGGAGGGAGCTTGCCGACGCCCTGAAGGGAATTCCGTGGCGCAGGCTCAACGAGAAGTACAGGCGTTACTGGATCGTCGAGAAGATGGTCCTGGAAAAACTGAAGGAAAGGGGTTTTGACGAAAAGGCAGTAAAGGACTACGTCAAGAAGGTCTTGGGGGAGCTGAAGAAGCTGAAGCTCCGGAGGTTGGAACTTGGCCAGAGAACCCTGTTCTAAGGTGGCGGTGCTGGACTTCGACGACACCCTCCTCAAGGGCTCCTTCGTCACGAGGATAGTGAAGCGGCTGGTCAATCCCCGCAGGAGCAAGAACATACTCCCCCGGAGGTACTACCTCAAGGCCCTGAGGTACTCCCATCTTCCCGTCCTCTCCAAGCTCAAGCGGTTTTACAGGGTTTACCGCTACCTCCTCAGGAGCGGCTACCGCTTCTACCTGGACATCCTCGGGGATCCAAAGGTGGACAGGGAAGGCCTCTTCAGGGTAATCAGGGAAACCGTCCAGGAGGCTGAGTTACCCCCCGAGAGCCGGGCGTTCCTGGAAGCCCTCAGGAAGAAGGGGTATAAACTTATCCTCGTGACTGCCATCCCCCAGGAGATAGCGGAGCTGCTGGGGGATCGCTTCGGCTTCGACGAGGTCTACGGATCGAAGCCGGGGTTGTTACTGGACCGAGAAGGTAAGGAAAGGATCATAAAGGAGCTGAAGAAGCGCTACTGCGTGGACATCATCGTGGGGAACCCCGGCA
>JAADDC010000058.1 GCA_013154145.1 Candidatus Iainarchaeum sp.
CAGCCAATAAACTCGACCAAGCAATTAGATACATAGCAGACCTGTATCTTCTCACGGGCAAACGTCCCAGAGAAATACTCGAAGAGATAAAGAATGAAGCGAAAAGCTCCACCTCCACGATAGAAATATCCCTTGACGACGAAGACTTCGAGATCAAAGAAAAACGAGAAGACCCAATTGTTACACTAAAAGAAAAATACTTTGCTGACCATCCAAGCGCCAAAAAGTTATTTTATAATCTATCTAATCTTATCAACTCTTCTTACAGGTTGCCATCGGGTGTGGCCAGCGAGCACCACTGGAGGGTGCTGGAGAAGCTGGTAGAACTCGCCGAAAAATGTATAGAAACCGGCTGGTGCAGGAAATGACGCTACCCCTTCACCACACCCAGGGGGACGTTCCTGGAGACGGGCCTCGAGATGCCTGCCAGGTCCACGGAGCGGATCACTTCATCCACGTCCTTGTAGGCACCGGGGGCCTCCTCGGCGAGCACCTTGTAGGAGACGGCCCTGACGGCCCTCCCCTCCTGCTCGAGGAGTTTTTGTATTTCTTCGCCTCTCCAGCGCTTCTTGGCGGCCGTCCTCGAGAGCACTCTTCCTGCTCCGTGGCACGTGGATCCAAAGGTCTCCTCCATGGCGGTCTCCGTCCCCACGAGGACGTAGGAGGCGGTGCCCATGCTGCCGGGGATGAGCACCGGCTGGCCCACCTCCCTGTAAATCTCCGGGATCTCCTTTCTGCCGGGTGCAAAGGCCCTGGTGGCTCCCTTCCGGTGGACGACCAGCTCCTTTCCGTGATGTTTTTCTAACTTGGCAATGTTGTGGGCCACGTCGTAGAGTATGCTCATGCCCAGCTCCTCGGGATCTTCCCGGAACACCTCGGCAAAGCTCTCCCTCACCCAGTGGGTGATGAGCTGTCTGTTGGTGAAGGCGAAGTTGACGGCGGCCTTCATGGCGGCGAAGTAGTCCTGGGCCTCGGGGGTGTTGAAGGGGACAGAGGCCAGCTGCTTGTCGGGCACGTGGATGCCGTACTTCCTCATGGCCCTCTCCATGACCCTCAGGTAGTCGGAGGCCACCTGGTGGCCGAAGCCCCTGCTCCCCGTGTGTATCATCACCACCACCTGGTCCGGAAAGAGGCCGAAGGCCTCGGCCACCGCCGGGTCAAAGATCTTCTCCACTTTCTGGATTTCAAGGAAGTGGTTGCCGCTGCCAAGGGTGCCCAGCTGGGCGGCCCCCCTCTTCACCGCCGCGGAGGAAACCTTCGAGGGGTCGGCCCCCTCCATGCGGCCGTTCTCTTCTATGCGTTCTTTGTCCTCCTCCCAGCCGTAGCCCATCTCTATGGCCCAGTTGACCCCCTCCACCATCACCTCTTCCAACTGGGAGCGGCTGAGCCTGATCCTCCCCTCGCTGCCAAGCCCAGCCGGTACGTTCTTGAACAAGACGTCCACGAGCTCCTTGAGCTTCGGGCGTACGTCCTTTTCCCTCAAATTCGTTAGAACAACCCGGACGCCGCAGTTGATGTCGAAGCCAACGCCCCCGGGCGAAATTACGCCTTCCTCGGCGTCAAATGCGGCGACTCCGCCAATGGGAAAGCCGTATCCCTGATGAGCGTCCGGGAGCATGATGGAATACTTTTCTATGCCCGGCAGGGAGGCGACGTTCATCCCCTGCCTGACGGCGGTCTCCTCCAGCTCCTCGATGATCCTTCGGGTTCCGTAGACCCGCAGGGGAACCCTCATGTGTTCTCTGGGTTCCATCTCCCAGACGCCGGGCCTGACCTTCCTGAAAAGGGAGGGGTTCACCATCAAGAATAGATGCCCTCGCAACCCTTTTAAAGTCCCTCCAGGTCTTCCAACAGCCTCAGAAGACGTAGATAGGAGTTCAGGGCTGCCCTGAGGGCCGTGGGGTCCCTCGCCACGATCTTTATGGTGACGACGTTCCCATCCAGCTCTATGTCTGCCCGGAAGCGCTTGGCCTCTCCGGCCTCAGGTAGCAGGGCCTTGTAGACGGCCTCCGGGTCCTTCAGGTCTTCAACGACGATTGTTGCTTCAAACGCTGGGGCACCTCGTCCCATCCCCTCACCCTGAAGCTCGGTCCCACGTTTTCTCCCTCAAAGAGGAAGCGGACCATCGTCTTCTCTTCTTTCAAAATCACGGGCTCCCCTTCCTCCACGGGGTAGCCAAAGATCCTCTGGAGGACGTCCCCGTAGACCTCCCCCTCGACCTTCACGTAGTCGCCGTCGTTTTTTCCGCAACCAAGCTCTCGGCACAGCTTCACGCCGCTGATGTAGAGTTGCACGTCCCAGCGGGGATTCTTCCCCACGATGATGCTGCGAATGAGGGAGGGGTTGCCCTTGGTCTCCCCCACGATGAGAACCCGTTGGAAGCCCTGCCGATAGGCCAGGTCAACGATGTCCGCAATGCTTCCCTTCCCGCGGTTGAAGTACTTGGAGCCGGGGAGCGCCCTCTGGAGGTCCTTGCAGAAGCTGCGGGTGATGCGCCCGGGCTTCCGGGAGCTGGTAATCAGTATCATAGGGCAATGACCACCTTTACCACGGGCGGTCGCTTCTTCAGTATGATCCTGCTACCGCAGTAGGGGCACCTGACCACTCCCCGGGGGAACTCGTCGAACTCCCTCCTGCACTGGGGACAGTAATAGGTCATGCTCTCACCTTGGACTCGATGATGCGGTCAACCTCCCTCTTGACGATGGTCCGGGGGACGTAGGCCCCTCCCGCGAAGACGGCCCCACACTTGAAACACTTCCAAATGCCCGTGTGAATGCGCTTCACCCTCTTGGACCCACAGACGGGGCAGACGTGGGGCCTCTTCTGCTCTTCGGTGATCCGCTTGTAGAGGTTCCTGATCTTGAGACCGTAGCGGGGGCCGAACTTGCCGGCGATACCCACCTTCTTAGTGCGTCCGCCCATGCTCCACCGCCTCCTTCACTATCTTCCTCAGCTCCCTACCCTTTTTAATGGCTTCATCGATCATGAAGGAGATCTCTCCCTTGGTGAAGGGGCCGCTACCGCCCTTCTGGATGGCCGTCACGTGGCCGTCGTCCACGGTGGCGATGCTCATGCGGGCGTCCATGGCGTACTCCTCCTCGAGCCGGGGATCAACCATGATGATCTTCCCGATCTTAGCAAAGGTGGTGTATATGGGGATCTCGGCGATCTCGAGGCTCCTCTCATATTCGTGCCTGACGATCTGGTCTTCCTCTACCCTGGGGACCTGGGCGCTGGCCAGCGCCGTGGCCGCCGCCAGGGAGGCGGC